>JAYVSP010000140.1:0-13745 GCA_043775215.1 Planctomyces sp.
GACCTCCCTAAAAAAACACTCCCGAAATCGAACTCCGTCGATTTCCGCCCAACACCTTCTACCTCAACTGACGGTATGCGCAAAGTGCGTCGTGCGCCCGGATGCGGAGCTCGAGGAAGGGCTGCCATTCCTCGATATTGACTTGGTTCGGCAGGATGGTTGGGATGAGCTGGTTGAAAGGGTCTTCGCCAAAGACCGACACCGCATTTCCAAAGGCATGATCGAGGTGATTCCATGGAACTGAAAGACGACCTGGAAGTGACCGTGACTCGCGAAAAGTTGCAGTCCTTGGAAGCGCGTTATGAGGCCGTGCGTCGGGATCCGGCGGGTGATGCTCACCTGCAAGAACTGACGCTGCGATCGCTCAAACGGCTGATCAACCAAATGAAGCAAGAGATCATCCGCTTTGAATCCCACGCGGCAGTTTCAACTCGCAATTGATCGCCAAGAGGACCGGTGACAAGAGCCTTTTTCCACGTCGGAACGGTGCGCTGATTGCCTCGGCGAGCCACGGTGCAAACAAAACTCTGGGATGCCCGTCCGCTGACTCCGGAAGTGCTGATTGAGCAACTGGCGGTGAGCCTGTTGAACGTGTGGTTGGCCAAACCGCTGTCGAAAGCGGCAATCCTGGAGCGAATTCGGAGCGACCCGACGATCCGCGATCCGGTTCAGAAACAGACGCTCGTGTTGGCCGAACGCTCTCGGAAAACGTGAGTCGTAGAGCACGCTCGCGCCAAGCGCGGATCAGGTCACTGTTGTGGCCGGTCTCCTGACCGAGCCACTTGGCTGGACCGTAGGTCTCCCCGAATGAGCAGCACACGTTGAAATCGATCATCGCGCGACTGCTCGAACTCGGAGACCTTCGGTCAACGGGCAGTGGCTCGGTCAGGAGACCGGCCACAACGAAGGCGGATCAGGTCAGGTTCATTCCGTAAGTCAGACAAGCGAGCCAGCCGAATCCAGATTCCGTGGACCAACTGCTCGTGAATCCACTGTCGCATTTCTTCCACGGACAGGTCTTGATTCCTCGGCCAAAGCACATCAGCGATCACGACGATGCGTTCGATGTTCACGATCTGCTGGTCGATGAGTTGAAAATTGAGCTGCATACTTCCCATCCCCGCCGCGTCCTGCCAACCAAGACCAAGAAGAGCTCTGAATTCATCGCTGCCTCCGCGATTGATCGCTGGCACACGCTCCGTCTCGGCCCCGTCGTCCACTTGTCAGGACATTTTGAGGAATGACTTTGTACCTAGCTGTCCTCAGCCAGCACGCTCAACGGTGTCGGAAAGTACCCAGCTTAAGAATCAACTTCAACTGATGGTCGTATGTCATACCTCGCACGGCCTGAAATGAGACGTTTGATTATTTAACCCCAACGCCATCGGCGTGGGCGCGCACGCCGATGGCGTAGTGGTTAAACATCTCACTTTTGGCCGTGCGAGGTATAAGTTCAGAAGACAGGTCTCGCGGCGAGCGACTCGTCGAAAAAAGTTTTCGAGAAAATCTTCAAAATGACCTGTTGAGGTCATGGCAAGATCGATTCGCCGATTCAGAATCCTGCCCGTCGCCGGATCGCGACGAAAAGGAAAAAAAAAGTCCGAACGGAATCAGCGGCGAGGGAAACGCCGAGGCAAAACCACGGGAGCTCGCCCGATGACTCGATTCGAACGAGTTCAGCAGATTCTCGACGAGTCGATCGGCGACCCACAGGTCCAAATCGGTGTTCATCAAGTGTTCTGGCGACACATCCTCGCGACGAATTCGCCAAAAAGGTCGCCATGGTCCTGCCGCTGGTCCAACTCGGCAACGGAGCGGAATCCAATCTGATCAAAGCCCTGAAAGGAGTCCCCCCTTTTGGCATCGACCAATCCAACGCCTCCCCTGATTCCGAAATGAGTCGCATGCCAGCCGGTCGGCCGAGAGTCTTAGGACCAAACATCAGGTTCATTCAACAGTGGATCGACGACGGTTGTCCCGAAGACGAATTGCACGAATCTCCCAAAATCAGTGTTCCTCAAGTTTGTCCATTCGAAAGGTCAACCAATGCAAAGCCTCATCAGGAATCCACTGCGGTGGTGTGTCTCAGGAACGCGGTTGAGTTGGTTTTTGGCGGCGATGACATTGATGGCCGGCATCCCCATGCTCAACGCCCAGGATCGCCCCAAGAATTGCGTGCGAGTTCCGGCACCGGCACAGTTTGAACCGGCACCATTCGCGGCCAATCTCATTCAGGTGGACGCGGTCGTTCGTGCCACTCAGGCCAGACAGCAGTTCAATGTCACGGGACGCGGACTGACCGTCGCCGTGTTGGACACCGGCCTGCGGACGTCGCACATCGACTTTCGTCCGAATCCGGGAACCCCCGCGCGTGTCTTGGCTCAGCGAAATTTCACAACCGACAATGGTGACGATCAGAACAATGCGTCCGATGGTCAGGGGCACGGCTCGAATGTTTGCGGAATCGTCTGTGCTGATGGAGGCGCGGCGGGACATACCGGAATGGCACCCGGTGCCAACATCATCCCGATCAAAGTGCTGGACAACCTCGGTGATGGATCCTTCATGGCGATCGAACAAGGAATCGATTGGGTAATTGCCAATCGGACGCAATTCAACATTTCGGTCGTGAACATGTCGCTCGGCTCGCCGGGGAACATCGACTTGGACGATCCGTTTCCGACCGATTCGCTGCGTCAAAAAATTCAGCAACTGCGGACCAACAACGTGGCCGTCGTCATCTCGGCCGGCAACGGGTACTTCAACAATGGGAGTCAATCGGGGATGGCGTATCCGGGAATTTTCCCGGAATGCGTCAGTGTCGGGGCGGTGTACGATGCGGACATTGGCGGCCCCATCAACTATGTCAGCGGCGCGATTGCCAATACCACTGGCCGCGATCGAGTTTGCCCGTTCAGTCAACGGCGATTCAAAGTCCCCAATCCCACGACTGGTCTGGACACGGGGACTGATATCTTCGCTCCCGGAGCCGCGGTGATCTCGACCGGGTTTCAAAGCGATACGGCATTCTCGGTGCCGGAGCACGGCACCAGCCAAGCCGCGCCGGCGATTGCCGGAATCATCCTGCTGATGCAGGAATATCATCGGAATCTGACGCGAACGTCGGCCACCGACGAGGGCGTTCTCCCCTCGGTGGATGATCTGGAACGCTGGCTGCGCCGTGGAAGCGTGCCAATCGTCGATGGCGATGACGAGGACGACAACGTCACCAACACGAATAAAACATTTCGGCGAGTCGACGCGGTGCTCGCGCTCAGTAGTGTGTCAGCTCATGTGGCCAATGAATTGGTCAAGGAGCGAGTGGCGATCCCGCAATTACAACGGGTGAAGTTGCAGAAAGAAAAAGAACGCGCGGACGGGGCCTGGAAAGTCATCCGCCCGCAGGATGCTGTGGTCACCGCGAACCCGCTTCCGCCGAACGGCGAGATCACGGTCGCGACCTGGAATTTGGAATGGTTCTTCGACAACGACAAATCGGACAACACGGAAGACCTGCCCAAAATCAAGAGCGCTCCCTCCGCGGCGGAATTCGATTGGCGGCTGAATCTGACCGCCGCCGCGATCGCTCAAATGAGGCCGACGATCCTGGCGCTTCAAGAGATTGAAAATCAGAAAGTCGTGGAGGCCCTGGCCCAGCGCATCAAGATCAATCATGGACTCGACTATTCCGTCGGTTTCGTCCAGGGGCACGATTCCTTCACGGAACAAGACGTGGCGTTTCTGATTCAGGGTCAGGGACAATTCCAGCGCGGTCCGCAAGAGCCGGTCTTCATCAACTCAAACGTCTACAACGTTCCGTCCAAGCACCTGTTCCTGGACATCGCCTGGGGCCAAGGGGCACAGCAACAAAAACTGACGCTGGTCAATGTGCATCTCAAAGCCGGCGCGGATGGCGAATCGCAACGCAAAAAACAATCGCGCGTGCTGCGGTATTGGATCAAGGATCGGCTCGCTCACGGCGACAATGTGATTTTGTTGGGCGATTTCAACGCGAAACAGAAGTTCGCGGCAACGACGACCAACGGAGCAATCGGAGTGGCCCGCGGTCTGGATACGCTGACTACGGACGATGACCTGGATGACCTGCACGAATTCTTGAGCGTGCCGGATCGCGTCTCGCATTTGTCGGGCGGTGAACTCGACCGATTCATCGTCAGCCCCTCGCTGCGGGACGATCACGGATTGATTTTCCAACAGATCATCAACCGCCGCGACCTGTCAATTCGCGGACTGCCGGACGGTTCCCACGAGGACTACTTCGGCATCCCTCAAAGCGCCCGCGATCTCAGCGACCACTTTCCGCTGATCGCGAAGTTCAAGATTCATCCTTAACCGAGGCCGACTCGGCGAATTCGTCCAATTCCAATTCCAATCGCAATCCTCTCTGAGAAAGGGACAAGATGGCACGACGACTAGCGTCGGCTCAGCCGACAGACCATGGAAGTTACGTGTGGCGTGGGGGCCAAAAGATCGCTTTGGAGAAACAAGAAGATCGCTTCACCGTGATTCCGTCCAGTCCGGCTCATTTGGAGCGGCTGCGGAACGCACCGGGAGTTCGCAAAATCGAACCGATCACGAACCAAGTCTTTCGGGTGGAAACCACGGCGACCGAGCGCGATGCGTCGATGGAGTCCCTGCGATCCGATGCCTTCAACGCGGTCGTGCATCATGCGTACCGTCCGGCCGGGACGGAAGGGACGATATTTTATCTCACGGAAAAAATCATTGTGCATTTTGATCCCAAGGCGACCGCGTCGCAGATTGAAAAGCTATTGGACAAGTACAAGTTGAAAGTTCTCAAGGTCTATGAGGAACAAGACAACGCGTATCTCGTTCAAGTGACTTCGTGCAGCAATGAGAATCCGCTCAAAATCGCCAATCGCCTGGCGGAAGAGAAACATGTTGTTTCGGCGGAGCCGAACCTGGTTAACCGCTTTCAGTCGGCATTCATTCCGACGGACACTCACTTCCGGCGGCAGTGGCATTTGAATGCTCAAGTTGCCCCGCAGGTTGTGGCGGAGGCGTCGGTGCATGCGCCTGCGGCGTGGGATGTGACGCGTGGCGATCGGAGCGTCATCGTGGCTGTCATTGATGACGGTTTCGATCTCAGTCATCCCGATTTCCGTGGGGATGGCAAGGTGGTCTTTCCGAAGGATTATGTCGATGGTGATTCGCGACCGTTTCCTGATTCACGACACGGGGACTATCACGGGACACCGTGTGCCGGCGTGGCCGTTGCCGAAATGAACGGCCGCGGCGTGGTGGGTATCGCACCGGGGTGTGCCTTCATGCCCGTGCGGTTTCCATTGGAGGCGGACGACGACCTCCTAATCCAGATTTTCGAGGAAACGGGACGACGGGCCGACGTGATCTCGTGCAGTTGGGGACCACCTCCGGTCAACGCCCCGCTGTCCACTGCGGTGTCATTGACACTCAAACGATTGGCGACGACAGGCGGACCACATGGCACGGGATGCGTGATTTGTTTCGCGGCCGCGAATTTCGATGCGCCCATCAACGATCCCGTCAACGCCGGTGGCTTCGTTTGGCGGGATCAAAACGGACTGCGACGCACCACGGGGCCGATTCTCAATGGATTGGCGGCGCATCCGAACGTGATCGCCGTCGCGGCGTCCACGAGCCAGAACAAGCACGCGGCTTACAGCAATTGGGGCAAGGAAATCAGCGTCTGCGCGCCGAGCAATAACTTTCATCCGCTCAATCCTCAAGCGTTCGTGCCGGGCCTCGGTATATGGACGACCGATAACGAAGCCTTCGGCGACGGATTCACGGCGCAGAGCCGATTCACGGGACAATTTGGAGGGACTTCGAGTGCCACACCACTCACCGCCGGGACCGCCGCGCTCGTACGGTCGGCCAATCCGCAACTGACGGCCAAGGAAGTCAAAGAGGTGTTGCAATCCACCGCCGACAAGATCGTCGATACCGATCTCGACATCGTGCTTGGGACAAACCGAAGCCAATACAACAGTCGCGGGCATTCCGAATGGTTTGGATTCGGCAAGGTGAACGCCGAGAAGGCCGTCGCGGAAGCAGTCCGGCGGCGCGGATCATAGTTCCACTCGATTCGACGCGGATCGACTCGACGCGCGGATCAATCACAACGACGACTGGATTGGACAGCCATTCTCAACCGGAGGTGCGCTCATGACGACATTCGGACGGGTTAAGGAAATCCTGGACAAGGCGATTGCCGCTTGGAAACAGCAGCATGGACGCGATCCCAATTTGGCAATTCACGGGAGCACGTTCGGTTGGCAGACGAAGCAGCAATTGGCCAATGCCAAGGCGTTTGGCAAGCGGCTGATCGATCCGGCGAAAGTTGGCAATGGCCAAGGGACGCAGACCAACTTGGTCATCGCGCTCAAGACGGGTGTGCCGCCGTTCGCTCGGATGCCGGCGGGTGGGCCGTTTGTGCCCGATGCTCAGATCCAGGAGATCGTGCAGTGGATCGACGCCAACATGCCGGACACAGTCGCGTCCACGTCGATTCAACTCAAAGCGAAGCGAGTGGCTTCGGGATTCCAACGGCCAGTCTTCGCCACAACTCCTTCGGGTGACACCAAGCGGTTGTTTGTTGTCGAGCAACACTCGGGGCTGATCCGAATCCTGCAATTGTCATCAGGGCAAATCAATCCGGCACCGTTTCTGAAAGTTCCGGGCATCAGCACGGCCAACGAGCAAGGCCTCTTGGGCTTGGCGTTTCATCCGAAGTACGCGACCAATGGCTTGCTGTTCGTGAACTTGACTCGCAAAGTGGGCTCGAACGTCTTCAGCGAAATTCGTCGCTACAAAGTTTCGGCCGGCAATCCCGATCTGGCTGATGCGGCGTCCGCCAAGGCGGTGCTGACGATTCCGCAGCCGGCGTTTCCGAATCATAAATGCGGTTGGCTGGCATTTGGTCCGAAGGATCGCTTGCTCTACATCGGAACTGGAGACGGGGGTGACGCCAATGATCCTGGCCAGCGAGCACAAAACCTTGGCGAACTGCTGGGCAAGATGTTGCGCATTGACGTCGATGGCGACGATTTTCCGAACGACACGAATCGCAATTACAAGATTCCGCCGAGCAATCCGTTCATGAATCGGGCGGGGGCGAGAGGCGAAATCTGGGCGTTCGGTTTGCGGAATCCGTGGCGCAACAGTTTCGATCGCCAGACCGGTGACTTGTACATCGCCGACGTGGGGCAAGAACAAACCGAAGAAATCGACTTTCAACCAGCCGCCAGCCACGGCGGCGAAAACTACGGCTGGCGTGCGAAGGAAGGGAGCGTCAAGAACCCGAGTCCGACGGTCCACGATCCCATTCCGGCGGGAGTGACCGACCCGATTCACGAGTATCACCACGACGAAGGCTCGGCGATTGTCGGCGGGTACGTCTATCGCGGAACAAAGATCGCGAACCTGGCGGGAACATACTTCTTCGCCGACATGACCGGCGCGGTTTGGTCGTTCCGTTTCGACGGCACGACCAAGAAGGAATTCATCCAGCGCACGGCGGAGCTCTTGCCCAACGGACCAACGATCGCCCTGTCCGCGTTCGGCGAGGATGGCTCCGGTGAACTCTATTTCCTCGATCTGAACGGCGACGTGTTCCAGATCGTTTCGGCGACATGAGCCTCGAAGTCAATTCACTCGCAAGGAAATCCAACCGTGATGTCACTCGCTCGATTGCCGACTCGTCAGGCGTTCGTGGATGACACTGAACTTCATCATTTCTTGAGACTGGGAGCCGTCACATGGCGTTGCGCTGGGTTCTTCCGAAAAAGTTAGTGTCGTCGGCGAAATTGAAGCAGGCCGTTCCGGCGAGGCCGGCCGCGGCGACACGCGCCGGAGTTGCGGCGCGTCCGGCGGCCGCGCGACGCGATGTGGCGGCGGATTGGGCGCGGATGTGGTTGTTAGCCACCCTGAACGCCGGGCTGCCAGTGCATGATCCGCAGTTGTCGCCGCGCGACGAAGCGATCTTTTTGTTGCACACGGCGGCGGAGATCGAACACTCGTTGCTGGTTCAATATCTCTACGCCGCCTATTCGCTGAAGTCATCGGCCGACGATCGGGCTCATGGCGTCGATTTGGATCAATGGCGAACGACGTTGACCACGATCGCCAAGGAGGAGATGGGGCATTTGATGACGGACGAGAATCTGCTGATCCTGCTCGGCGCGCCGGTGAATTTCGAGCGACAGGACATGCCCTTCCGATCGAGCTTGTATCCGTTCCACTTTCGACTGGAACCCACGTCCAAAGAGTCGTTGGCAAAATATGTGCTCGCCGAGATGCCCGAAGATCCGAACAACGAGTTGCTCACGAAAGCACAGAAAAAGGAATTGAGGAAGCGCGCGAAGCTCGTCGAGTCGGATGCCGTGAATCGAGTCGGCTCACTGTACGCGAAATTGCTGATCCTGTTCTCGCCACCGGGTGATGCGATGATCCAGTCGGTGCGGGACGAAGTCGCGGACGGCGAACTGGCGCGGGAATTCGATCGTCGCTTGGCCGATTCCGATTTTCTCCCCGCTGATTCGCCGGGACTGAAACTGCAAGGACCGCAAAGCGTTTGGGAGTTACCAGGCGGCCCCGACATCAACATCTTCGTGCCGACGGTCACCACGCGCGCTCAAGCGGTCGATGCGCTGAAGCAGCTCATGGCTCAGGGCGAGGCGGGACACGGGACACCGGACGGCGAGGAGTCGCACTTTCAGCGGTTCTGGAAACTGTTCAATGCGTTCCCCGAGACGAATGCCAAGTTCGGTAAGAAAGGCTGGGTGGCCACGCGACGTGTGCCGGTCGATCCCAACACGTTGATCTCGCCGCCCCGTCCTTTGCTGCGAGGAAACATTTCGCTGGATCGGTCACGGCAGTGGGCCACGCTGTTCAACATTCGTTATCGCATGTTGCTCGACACGTTGGCGCATTACCTGCAACTGACTCCGATCGACGACTCCGGGACGTACCGGTTCGCGGAGAAGCGGGGTTTTCTGGAAGGCTTTGGCGGCAAGGCGGTCATCGAAATGCGTGCCCTCACGACGATTGCTGACGTGTTGACCGGATTGGATCGAACAGCCTTGCCTCGAAAAGGAAAGGCCGGGCCACCGTTTGAACTCCTCGACTCGCTGAGTTTGCCGGCTCGCGACGAAGAGCGTTGGCGCTGGCATCTGCAACGGCATCAAGAATTCGACGTGATCGTTGACGCACTGTTGCCCAACGAGCCGCCGGAGACTCAAGCCGTTCTCGATGGACTCAAATTGGATGATGGGAGTCGGCAACAAATGGAATCGTTCGCAGGTGTCAATTCGGGTGGTGGCAGTGGCGGTGGTGGATCGGGTGGTGGCGGATCGGGTGGAGGTGGTGGCACGGCGACAACCAGTTTCGCTCGCGACATTCGGCCGTTGTTCCAACCGATTGATGTGGCGCACATGAGATTCGCCCTCGACCTCAGCAAATACGACGACGTCAAACAGAACAGCGGCGACATCTTGAATCGGCTCAAAGGCGTCGGAGGTCAGCGCATGCCGCCGCCGCCTGCGCCGGCGTGGCCACAAGTTCAAATCGACTTGTTCGCCCAGTGGATCGCCGAAGGACATCCGCAGTAACGCGATCTGACACGCGCGAGCCTGCGGTGTGCGGCTAAACGACTTTTTCTTCTCCCCAACTCTCAGGAGCTACGTCATGGCGAAGACTATTGAAATTCATCCGTCGATTGGAATTGCTCGCGTGGGCAGCAGCGTGGCGACTGGTGGGAACAATGTGTTCAACGGATTTTACCTTGGTCCCGAACCGGGGGAATCACCGCCGATTGAATACCGTGATGCCAGCGGCAATTTGAAGCGTCAGGCGGCACGCTTCCGAGTCTTTGAATGCGAACGGGACGCGGCTGGCCATCTGACGTCTGCGACCGATCTGACTGGGCAGGCGGGTGTCACGGTGAAATGGTCCGTGACGTTGGCTAATCGGAAGTCCGCCGCTCCGAACTTTCAGTCTCCCGGCCGCCGCAATCACGCGACGGGCAACGATGTGACCGACAAGGATTTGATCATCGGTCCGGCGTCGCAAGACTTCACCGGCGTGAATCAGCCGCACAAAACGTTTGATGGACAATTCCGCAACGTGCCCGTGCGGCTGGGCGAGGCCTGGACTGATGGTTTGGGTCGCCTGATCATCGTCGGCGGGCTGGGCAAGTCGCGAACCGTGACGACACCGGGCACGGAATTCATCGGCGATCCCGGCCACTTCGCGAACAACGATGATTGGTACGACGATGTCTCGGACGGCGCGATCACGGCGTTGGTCACGCTGGCCAACAACACGGTCGTGCCGGCAAATCAAGTCAAGGAGGCGCGGCTCATCGTCGGCCCGTTCGACTTCGCGCCGCCGATTCAAAACTTCGTGACATTGTACGACGCGATCTACGCTGCGACGGGCGGATCGGTCCCGGCAACTCCGTCCTTCACGGCTCACGTTTATCCGATCCTCAGCCGCGCCGTCGGATATCAATGGGTCAATGCGCGAGCGCGGCTGGGACATGGTCCTGGCCGGCCGGGGAATTTCGCCGCGAAGTATGTGATGCTCGCCGCCGCGACGACCCCGGCCAGCGTCCGTACGAACATTGTCAATCGCCTGCGCAATCCCGCGTCACCGGGAACTTCGACCGCCGCCTCGATGCCGCGACTGCACGACGAACACAACGATGGCAGCCACGTCCTGCCGCCGACGACCGTGCAGTTCGCGATCCTGCAAAAGTGGGTGGCGGGAACGTTCGTCAGCGATTGGGACGCCACACTCACCGATCCCGTCGCGATCGAACAACGTCGCAACGACATCTTGAAAACACAGTTCAACGAACGACTTCCCGACACGCTGACGCGCATGGCGTTGGAATCGTGTTCCGGCGGCGCGTTCTTTCCGGGGATCGAAGTCGGCCGTATCGTCAAAGAAGCGGCGAATTACTCCGAACCGTTCCGCTTCAAAACGAGCCTTAAGCCGGGCGAACTGACTCAGGGCAACGCGCTGCCGTGGCAGGCCGACTTCTATGCGTGCCGCTACGAATCGCAAGTGGTGCTCGGCTGGTGGCCGGCTCAACGTCCCGACAACGTGTTCCCCGAAGCGACGCCGACCATCTCGAAGAACTGGGCCGAAGGGGTCAGCACCGACAAGGAACTCGTCGAAAAATGGGACCGCTTGGGAGTCGTGCGTCAAAAGAACAGCGGCGCGACGATCAGCTTTGTGGAAACCGAACGAAAGCTGCCGCGCACATGACCGCGATTGATCCAGTGGCGGTCGAAGCCGTGGCTCGGATGACTGGCCAACGATTTGACGTCGTGATTTTGGGAGGCGGTCCGGCGGGATCCGCGACGGCTCTGGAGTTGAGTCGGCTCGGCGGTCGTGTGGCCTTGTTGGAGCGATCGCATTACGAGACGTCGCGCATCGGCGAAACGCTGCCGCCTCGCGCGGCGTTGCTGCTGCAACGGCTGGGAATTTGGGACGACTTTCAGCGAGATGGGCACGTCGAGTCTCCGGGCATCGTCTCGATTTGGGGCAGCGACACACCGTACGAAAATGATTTTCTGTTCAATCCGTACGGTCCCGGCTGGCATGTGGATCGGCAGCGTTTCGATCGGCGGTTGATTCAAGCGGCATCAGCGGCGGGAACGGTTGTCGTTCAGGGAGTTCGCGTCCACGAGTGTGCGTGGCGACCGAGCGGTGATTGGCAAGTGGACGCGCTCATTGGCGAAAGCTCCCTGCAACTCTTCACGCCGTTTTTGATCGACGCGACCGGCCGAGCCGCCTGGTTGGCGCAGCGGCTGGGTGCTCGGCGAGTCATGGCCGACCAACTCGTCGGCATCGTCGGTTTTTTTGACTTCTGTTCCAGCCCGCCATTGCAAGATCAGCGAACGTTCGTGGAAGCCTCGGAAAACGGCTGGTGGTATTCCGCCATCTTGCCAAGCCATCGGCAGGTCGTGGCCTTTATGACCGACGCCGACCTGCTGCCGCGCGACCGAACCGAACTTGAGCGGTTTTGGCGAATCCAGTTGGCCAACACGATCCAGACACAAGCTCGCGTCCAGTCGCTCCCGCAGGAATCGAACTTGCGGATCGTCGCGGCCGACAGTCATCGTTTGGATCCCTCCGCTGGATCGAACTGGCTGGCCGTCGGAGACGCCGCCCTCGCCGTCGATCCGCTGTGTGGACAAGGGATTTGCTTCGCGATGCAGTCGGCCCTCGACGCCGCCCGCTGTGTGGTTGACATTCAAACGGGTCCAGCGGCATCGAGTGCGACTTCCCAATCGCGACTCATCGAACAATTCAAAGACGTTCTGCGCATCCGTTCCGAGTACTACTCGCAAGAGCGGCGCTGGCCACATTCCCCGTTTTGGCAACGCCGGCAAGCGATGGAATAATCATGCAAAACTCCAGATTTTGTCACAACATCTCCACGATGTTTTTCGGCTTTTTGATGTGCGGACTGCTGAACCTTGCACCGGTTACCGCCTGGGGACAGCCGGATCAGGTAGGCCAATGGGACGCTCCGTTTGAATGGCCGAACGTGGCGATTCATGCGAGCGTGTTGCCGAATGGCAAAGTGTTGTGGTGGGGCCGGCGCGAGTGTGGTGAATCGCTCGATCCGCACAACTGCACTCCTCGGTTGCACTCCTCGGTTGTGGGATCCGCAGACGGGATTGTTCACAAAAACTCCTCGGCCCGGTTTCAATCTGTTTTGTGCCGGTCACACATTTCTGTCCGATGGAAAGCTCTTGGCGGTTGGCGGGCACATTTCGGACGGCGAAGGGGAAAAGAAGGCCGTTGTCTATGATCCCGATTTGAATTCGTGGACGCCGATCGATGACGTGAATGACGGCCGCTGGTATCCAACTGCCGTGACGCTCGCGGATGGAAGCGTGCTCGTTTCGTCGGGAGCGGTGCGGCCGGGACAGCAGAACAATCCGATTCAGCAAGTTGATCAGAACGGCCATTGGCGGAATATCGTCAATTTTCAGGGATTGCCGCTGTATCCCCGAATGCACTTGGCTGGCGGCTGCTGAAGCAGGAACTCGGACGAACCGATGCGATGCTCGATTTTCAGGCGGCGATCGACAAAGGCTGTGCGATGCGCGAGCAACTCTCGCTGGCCCGCGTACGGCATGCCCCGTTGCTGAGGGGGCCGTACATCAGCTTGTCACAAGGCTTTCGCGTGGGAGCTTCGGTGGCAGACTTGATTGGCGACCAGGTGTTTCATCCGCATCTGCGGCAGATCATCCCGGAGCACATTGAGCACGTTTACAGACATCAGGAACGTGCCTTCCGTGCGATCCACGACCCACGCACCAC
The DNA here is from genome assembly GCA_043775215.1 of Planctomyces sp. Classification (GTDB taxonomy): domain Bacteria; phylum Planctomycetota; class Planctomycetia; order Planctomycetales; family Planctomycetaceae; genus SXKJ01. The sequence continues at coordinate 13,366 of JAYVSP010000140.1, forward strand.
GCTCGTCAGCACCGGAACCGGCTCTGGCAAGACCGAGTGTTTTCTCTATCCGATCATCAGCAAGTACCTGGAACTGCGCGACGCGGCGGCTCCGCCCGGCATCTCGGCGGTGATCGTCTATCCGATGAATGCTCTGGCCGAAGACCAGCTTGATCGGCTGCGTGGTCTGCTGGCCGGCGCGGCATTCCGTTCGCGATGTATTCTTCACGCGGCACAAAATGAGGCCGTGACGGATCAGCCGGAACGCGCTAGCGTCCGGTTCGGAATGTCGATGCACTCATGAACCGGACGCTAGCGCGTCTTCAAGACTACGAATTCGGGTTCATGTGAGTGAGCGGCAAGGCGTCAGCCCCCGGACGAATCGCGAGTGTGGTTCTGGC
>JAYVSP010000141.1:0-5986 GCA_043775215.1 Planctomyces sp.
CCCTCGCTGGCGCGTCGGGTTAGTGTGTTAGGTCATCCGCCCCAATTCCTGCGATCGATTCGTGGCCGCTTCCACCGCGTTCATCAATGTGGCGCGCAGGCCGCCGCGTTCCAAAGCGTGCAGTCCGGCGATGGTCGTGCCACCCGGACTGGTCACGGCGTCCTTGAGTACTCCCGGATGCTGACCGGTTTCCAGAACCATCTTTGCCGCGCCCAACACCGTCTGCGCCGCGAGTTTCGTCGCCACATCTCTCGGCAGACCGACGCGAACGCCGCCGTCGCTGAGCGCTTCAATGATCTGATAGACATACGCTGGCCCGCTGCCGGACAATCCGGTCACGGCATCCAGCAATTTGTCATCAACGGCGACAGCAATTCCGACCGCTGACAGCAATTGCTCGACCAACTCCGCGTCTTCCGCAGTTGCCGCTCCGCCGATTGCGAAGCCACTGGCCGACTCGCCCACCAGACAGGGCGTATTCGGCATCACGCGCACCAGCCGAGTCTGCTCACCCAACCCCGCGACCAGCGCTTTGAGCGGCACTCCCGCCGCGATCGAGATCACCAATTGATTCGCCAGGATGCGCGACTTGAGTTCCGCCAACACGCCGCTCATCTGCTGCGGCTTGACCGCCAGTATCAAGATCTGAGAGGCCAGTACGACCTCGTCGTTGGACTCGACTGCGCGCGCTCCGGTCTCATCGAAAAAGTGCCGTCGTGCGGCGGGAATGACGTCACTAGCCACGATCTGCTCGACCGTCGTGAACCCCGCGGCGACAAGCCCGCGGGCCAGCGCCGTTGCCATCTTCCCCGCGCCGATAAAACCGACTCGCCAACTGGTTGCCTGTGACACGATGACGATTCTCCATTCACCTCCTACTCGTACTCCTACTCGTACTCCTCCTCGGATTCGTTTCGTCCGAGTAGGAGTAGGAGTAAGAGTAGGAGTAGGAGTCTGTGTTGCCTTGGCTGTTCCTGCTCAACTGGGTCACAGCACACCGTACTGCCGATAGGCTTCGCTGGCCAGCATTCCGCCGCGAATCGCATCGCGTGTCACGCTCTCGGCATGGACTTTGTCCCACGCTCGGCGGATCGCTTCGCCTTCGAGGGCCTGCGGCACGACGACGACGCCGTCGACATCCGCGATCACCAAATCACCGGGACAGAACTGAATCCCGTCGATCTCGACCGGAACATCGACGTCGATAACACGCTGCCGATGCAGACTGTCGAGTACATTCGTCCCACGCGCCCAGACGGCGAAATCCATCTTCGACATCTGCCGAACATCGCGGACCATGCCGTCCACGATCGCTCCAACACACCCCCGGTTCCGCGCCGCCGTGCTGAGTAACTCGCCCCACACGCCCGACCGCACCGATCCGTTTGCCGCGCAGATCAGTACATCGTCCGGCCGACACGCATCGACCGCTTGCAGCTCCAATTCGTAGGGCTGCGGATCGAGGTGAGCCATATCAGCCCACAGCGTCGTTTTGCAGCGACCGACAAGCACTCGCCCACACACCGTCACCGGCCGCAACGCCACGGAGGGAGAATGCCGCCGATTCCCCAAGCCATCGAGCGCATCCGAAACCACCGCCGCCGTCAGCGACTGCCGCATCATCTCCAACGTGATTTCCGAGGGAGCTGTGCTCACGAGACAACTCCGAGTGGGTTTCGAAATTACACTGCGTCGGCAAAGGGATTCACCAACGGTACTCCCGCATGTCGGAAATCGGCGGTATTACGAGTGACAATGGTTAAGCCGTAAGCCCGTGCAGTGGCCGCGATCAAGCTGTCTTTGGCTGGCATTGCGAGTCCTTTGGATTTCAAACTCGCAAGCAACTGAGCCCATTCGGATGCGGTGGCACGATCAATTGGCAAGAAGGGAACCTGAGCGGCAAATGCCTCAAACCATTGTTGAAGTCGAACGCGGCGATGCCCGACAGGCAGACTTTGAATTCCGAACTCAATCTCGCCGAGGATGATCGGATTCACTGCGTAATCGGAATCGTGCTCATCAAGCCAATGCACGACATGCGCGTTGGGAACCGGCTTCATGGGCTCACTCAAGACATTGACATCCACAAGGAATTTGGTCGCCATCCGCTACCTCAAAAGCAACCAGTGATGGTATCCGTGGATTCGGACGTGATGGGCTGAAGCCAGCCTTTCTCCGGGCAGGCGAGCAGCAAGTCGATCAATTTGCCACGTTTTTTGCAAGTTCGTGGAGAAGGTTTCTTCTCCGCCTTTTTCTTCAACAGATACTGCCCCGCCTTCAGCCGTTCAATTTCAAACTGCTGCCCCGCTCGGATTTTGTCTTGGCGACGCAATGTGGACGGAAGAGCAATCTGCCCGTTGTCAGTGACGGTTGTTTTCACGGCAGACATCCTTTCGTTAGGCACCGGTCGTGACCGGCAACTGCACGAGGAACGGTCCCGGCTTAGGCATTGAGTCGCGTGGGTCTTTGTCTTGTTCGTCGGCGAGAATGGTATCGACCAAGAAGTAGAGCAACTGGCGGACGTTGTCGTCTTCGACGTCGTCGGCCAGGAGTTCGGCTCGGTCGCGTGATTTTTCGATGAGTCGTTCGGCTTTGTCGAAGACGCCGAGCTCCTCGTACAGGCGGCGGAGGCGGGCGAGGCGGATCGCATCTTCTTCCTCGCGGTCGAAGTAACAGCGTTCCATGAGTTGACGTTGCTCGGCGTTCGCGGCTTGCCAGGCGAGGGCCATGATCAGCGTTGGCCGCAGGGCGAGCGCGTCTTGGCCGGCGACCAGCTTGTTGTCGTTGTCGCCACGCCAGTCTTTCAGGTCGTTGAGTATTTGAAACCCGACGCCGACATGCCGGCAGAACAGCGGAATGAGTTGCTCGTACTTGTCGATCGGCCCTGCCATGCGCAGTCCGGCATACAGCGCGGCCTCGAAGGCGGGAGACGTTTTCAGCGCGTAGATTTGCAGCGCATCCAGCGGCGTGAAGTCGAGCGTCGGATTGTGCTGCCAGAACATTTCGGCTCCTTGCCCATCGCACAGCTTGATGTGCGCGGCAGCCATCCGTTCGAGCACATCGCACGCCACCTCGTGGGATAGGCGGCTCGCCTGTCCGTCTACTGCTGAATCGTTGCCCGGCACAGGCGGGCCGCCCGTGCTACGACTTGCGGTAATCAATTTGTATCCGAGGCCGATCAAGTGGTCGCCGATGTTGATGGCCGGGCCGAGGCCATGGGCTCGGTGCAACGTTTCGCGGCCGTAACGGAAGAGGTCGTCGTCTTCGATGTCGTCGTGAACCAGCGACGCTTTGTGGAACGCTTCGATCGACATCGCCACGCGCGCGACCGAGTCAGGGAACTCGAACGGTTGCGTGTTCGAGTCATAATTCTTCAAGCACGCTCCGCCGGTCGCGGCGTCGTACGCGGCGAACGTGATGAACGGGCGAAAGCGTTTGCCGCCGTTCTTCAACCACTCGTAGGAGACATCCTCCGTCTTGCCGAGTGGCGAGGCGGCAGCCTCGGCCGTCCTGCTGCGGACACGCGGCATCAGGCGGTCGAAATGATCGTCGAACAGCCGGTTCGCCGCACGCATGATCGAAACGTAGCCGGTCAGACGCGCATCTGGCAGCGGTTCGTACTTGTCGATGACTTCCCAAATCCACGACTCGTCGAGCGACGTGTTGTGGCAATCACCGGAGTGCAGCGGCACGGCATACGACGGCACGCCCGCGATCAGCACTTTGTCGATCGCCTTCTCCAACACGTTCAGGCAGGCAACACCTAGGATCGCGTCGACATAACCGCCGACAATGATCTTCAGCACGATCGGCGAGCCTTCCGCAACCAACACCTTGTAACCCAGTTGCTCGGCCTTCACTTTGTAGTCGGCGATCGTGCAAGCTCCACAGCGTTCGCAGTCGAGCCCGAATTCGGTGTACTCGGCCGGGCAGCCCTCGGCGTGCTTCATGCAATGCGGCAAGAGCAACATTCGACGCTCGAACGGAGTCGCCAAAAACTGCCGCCGCCAGAAGAAGTTGCCGATCATTACCGCCGCGAATCCGCTGTATTTCTCCGGCAGTGACATCTCGCTGAGAAACTGATTGGCCCACACCGTCAATTGTGTCTTGTTGAACGGCTTCGAGTGATCCAGTTTTTTCACGAACTGCTCGGCTTTCGCCTTCACGAATTCGCGCAGCTCCAACGTCTCCGGCACGACTTTCAAATGCGACGTGCTAGACCGAATTTTCTTCCGCTTCGGCATCGGCTCGTCGTCAGCGTCTTGAATATCGGACACTCGCCGCCGTGCCGAGGCGTCCCCGTTCCGCCGTTCGACTGCCGGAGCCGTCTCGGAAAACGACGTGTGCTGAGCCAATCGCTCGTCAGGCTCGTGCAAGGAAGTTGTGGCAATCGACATGATTCACTCTCAATCGCGGGCCTGGCCCGGTTGCTTTCGATAAGTGGCATCGGCAAACCTAAACGTCGGTATTGGCATTGGCGTGAATGACTTCGTTCACGCTGTCATGATCGAAGTAGATTGGGATGCCACCGGGTGCGAGAAACACCGCCACTCCCTCGCGAACAATCAAGGCGTGCGGGTGATCGACTTCAAAACGCCGGCCACCGTGAAGTGCCACCCTGAAAATGCGAAATGGCTGCTGGTCCCGCAATTCCGTGAGCAGTTGGTCGAAGTGGGCTTCGGTCATCATGTGGTCCTGAATACGGCCTTGAAGCAGCATCAACTGCAGTCAGCCGTGGCAATGCTCGTCACGGCATCAAAGTGTGCGAAAAGATGGATTTGCCGCGTCAAGACATAGAAATCATTGGAGCGCCGATCGCTCGGCTCCGCAGTCGGGTCAAACGCTATGTTTTCTGGATGATCAATGAGAATGCGGTCGCCACTCTCCATCGTCAAAACGAATGGCTGAAATGGGACGGCGCGAATGAGCCTCATGATCTCATCGCGAACGGAATCAACACGAGTCATTGGGTCTCTCCCCGTCACTTTCCTGTTTGGCCTCACGAACCGGTTCCAACGTCGCCTGCAACCGCCTTTCGCAAGGCCGCGACGGTGAAGATCAGCGGATACAGGGCCTCAAAATACCATAACTTGGCGAAATAGAAACCGAGGGGGGACGGTTCACGGAAACGACCGTCTTCGACGCGGGGGATTAACCAGGATAATCCGCGTGAAATTCCGAAGTGCCTGACCCCTGACCGAGCAACGCTTCGACGGCCAGTGCGGTTTCCTCGACGCTCGACGGAGTTCCCGGTCCCGCGCCCCAGCCGCCATCGGGGTTTTGGTTCTCGACGAGCCACCTCATGCCGCGCACGGCCGACTCGTCCGACATCCGCCCCAACGCCTGAAACGCCGCCAACACCTTGGCCGTCCCGTAAGTCGGATTCTCGTCGTTCGGAGCATGCTGATTCCCAAACCACAACGGCAGCCAGGAACCGTCGGGCCGCTGAGTGCGATTGAGAAACCGCATTCCGCGCCAGACCGCATCGACTGACTCAGGCACTCGCCATCGATTGAGGAAATCCACAATGCCTGCTTGCGACTTTGAATTCAACCTTAGTTTTTCAGGTAACTTTCCTCCGAACGCTGACACCCATTGCTCGCCCAAGCTGCGAATGCAATGAGCGGTGATATCAGGCGAACTTCGGTCGAAAGGAAGTGTCCCCCAACCGCGGCAAAAAGTTGGCCAACCGCCATCACGGTTTTGAAGGGAGAGCAACCAAGTCACCGCTTTTTGTGAAGCATGCGGAGCCGCAGCATCCCAATAATCTGGTACGGCCATCTGTCGGAGGGCCAGCATCGCTCCCGGCGTGTCGTCGCCGTCGGGGACTCCGCCGGGGAGGTCGGTCCAGGCCCAGCCGCCGGGGGCGGCGTTGGTGTAAGGGTGTACGACTCGGTATTGCTGGCGGAGCAGCCAGGCTCGCAGGCCGGGGCGGGCGTCGAGCGGCACGTCGTCCCCCAAGGCGTTGATCGACAGCGTCGTCACC
>JAYVSP010000142.1:0-12760 GCA_043775215.1 Planctomyces sp.
GTCAGCCTTGCCGCTCACTCATATGAACCCGAATTCGTAGTCTTGAAGACGCAGGTAGTGCTAAATAGCAATATCGAGTGAAGTGGTTTGTAGCGCGAAAGCCAGAAACCACGGTAAAAAATGGTCGGGTAAAAGATGGGAAGAAGTGGAACGCGAATTCTGTAAAGTATCCGCCAAAGTTCGTGTGACCTTCGTTGGCTTCCCAATTTTTTACCCAATCATTTTTTACCTTCATCATGTTTTTGGTGCGCTCCGACCACCGTGGTCGGTAATGACCTTCGGGCTGAGACGCAGCCTTGCTGGATTCTGAACTGCTGCGTCACGAGCGAACCCAAGGGAAAGTCCCGCGATAATGATCTGGAGGCAATTCTCGCAATTGCTCAATTCAGTTCGACCGATTCTTCCCAATGTTCGTACAGCCGAGCGAGGTCGGCCTTGAGTTGTTCCGCCGCGGTCACGGCCTCCTTGATCTTGCGGCCATCGCGGAGCACTTCTGGGTTACAGAGGTCGGCCTCGCGGGATTGGAGTTCTTCTTCTTTGAGTGCGATCTCCACTTCGATGTCGGTGACTTTGCGATACGGAAATTTTCGTTTTTGCTTGCGAGAGCCTGTCGTGTCGCCGACCGATTGCCGCTCCGCTGATCCGCCACTTTCTGCCTTCTGGCCTCTGCCGTCTGACTTCTGATTTTCGGACTCATCGGCCATAACCGCCTTTCGGAACGCGACGAAGGCGGAGTAGTTCCCCTCGAAGAACTTCCAGCCGGGATCGCCGACGATCGGATCGAGCACGATGACGTTGTTGGCAACTTGATCCAAGAAGTAGCGGTCGTGGCTGACGAACAGCAGTGTGCCGTCGAACTGCTTCAAAGCCTCTTCGAGAGACGCTCGCGCCCACAGGTCGAGGTGGTTGGTCGGTTCATCAAGGATCAAGACGTTGGCATTCATGGCCGCGATGCGAGCGAGTGCGACGCGGCTCTTCTCGCCACCGCTTAGAGTGCCGATGCGCTGAAAGACGATGTCTCCACGCAGACCGAATTGAGCCAACAGATCGCGAATGCGTGCGGGAGCGAACTCTGGATTGTCCGGCGGTCGGACCGCTTCGATCGCGTCACATTCGTAAGGAATGCTTTGCAGTTGCTGATCGTAATAGGCCAGTTTGACGTTCGTGCCGAAACGGACTTTGCCGCTATCGGCAGGAAGTTCGCCGATCAGCGTCCGCAGCAAAGTCGTCTTGCCGGCTCCATTCGGACCGAGCATGCCGATGCGATCGCCGCGATTGATTCGCAGGGTCACGTCGCGAAACAGCGGCTGGCCAGCAACGAAACTTTTCGTCAGGCCGTTCGCATCAATGACGACATCGCCGGTCCGCGTCGGCTGCCCGAATCGCAAGTTCAACCGAGGAATCTCCTGCGGAACATCGACGATCGACTGCTTCAGCTTTTCCAGCTTTTTCATGCGATCCTGAGCTTGCACCGTCTTTTGCCCAGCGATGTTTTTGCGGATGAAGACTTCGAGCTTGGCTTTCTCCTCCAACTGTGCTTCGTGCGTCTTCTTCGCCAGTTCGGTTCGCTCGGCACGCAGCCGCCAATACTGCGAGAAGTTGCCGGGATAGTCGGTGACCTTACCGCGATACATTTCGAGAATTCGATTGGTGACTCGATCAAGGAAGTATCGATCGTGGCTGACGATGATCATCGCCTCGTTGCAGCGCGCGAGATAATCCTCGAGCCATTCGGTGGCGGCGATGTCGAGGTGGTTGGTCGGCTCGTCGAGCAACATCACATTCGGCGACCGCAGCAGCAGCCGCGCGAGCAACACGCGGTTCTTCTGCCCGCCACTAAACGTGTGCAGCGGCCGATCGTATTCCGATGGTAAAAAGCCCAGGCCATGAAGAATCTCGTCCACCCGATGATCAATGTGATGAGCGTCCAACCGATCCAGTTCGTGCTGCACGAAGTCGTATCGCTTGTGCAGTCGCTCGGTTTCATGGAGTTGGTTTTCAACCTGCTCCGGGACTGGCGTGTTAAAAACCTGCCCCACGACGGCGATCTGATTGGACAGCCGCAACGCCTCGTCTTGTAGTTCATAGAGATGCTGCAGGCCGACCTTCGCCTCGTCGAGCAAGTTGCGGTCGTCGGGGAAGTTCGCTTCCTGTTCGAGCATCGCGACATCGCAGGTCGCATGTTTTTCGAACTGCCCGACGTCCGGCTCGTCGAATCCCGCGAGGATTTTCAATAGCGTCGACTTCCCGGTTCCGTTTGGCCCAACCAGGCCAATGCGATCTCCCGGACGTACATCAAACGTCACTCCGGCAAACACCGGATCGGCATCAAACTGACGTAGCAGGTCGCGAGCGGAGAGGAGAATCATCGGTGAGGCGGACGAAGTGGAAATGTGGAAGAATGGCGCGACAGGAACTTGCCTGTCTTCTGCACGGTCCCTTTTCCCGGTACGCCGGGTCATGGGCAATTTTCTTACTGGCTGATCAGGATGGCTTGTGGATATCCGCGTCCCAGGTCGGTCAAATCAGTCAGCGAGATCACGACGGGCGGTTTCATCGATTGCGTGGTGTCGATGACGGCTTCCAACCGCGTGAATGGACCCGCCTCGTCGAAGTAGCCAACGGATTGCACGCGATAGATGCCGCCGCGAGCCGTCAGGTAACGATCCAACTGTTGCATGGTCGGCAAGTCAACTAGGTTTTCGACGACCAGCCAACCGGCAGTCGCGCGTGAGCCGGCTGGGTCGGCGAGTGGTCCGCCGTCTGTCCCTTGCCGCGCGGCGAGGATCGAGTCGGCCAGCGATTCGGTCATGCCGGGAATCGTCAGCAAGGTTTCGCGGCGAGCTTGATTGATGTTGATGCGGCCGTCGATGACCGGGTCGTCCGCGAGAGTCAGTGTGTCGAGCACTTGTGGCAGATACCCCAGCATGTCGGTGCCGTTCACCGACCACGGACTTTGCAGTGTTTGTGCCGAACCATTCACTGTGGCAGTCGCCGTCGCTCCGAACATTTCGTAAAGTGACTGAAGTTCCCGGCCGGCTCCCTTCGACAGGTCCATGCCGCCGCGAGTTACCGTGCCGCTGCCTCCGCCGCCGATCGCATTGCCGAGAGCTTTCGCAGCCGTTTGCAGTTGCTGAGCCTGTTGAGCCGCTGGACCTGACGCTGTGGCTGCTCCGGACTTGGACGCAATTGCGGCGCTTGCACTGCCTGACTTGCTGCTGCCCGCCGCGCTCATGCTCTTGCCGCCGCTTTGGCCCTGTCCGCCGCTTTGATTCTGTCCGCCGCTTTGACTCTGTCCGTTAACACGATACGCGATGACGAACTGTGCCACCTGAGCGTCGAACGTTTTCTCCAACTGGTCGTACAAATCGGCCAGGTTGTTGTTGTTGATGTTGATTCGCGGGGTGCCATCAAATTGTAAATTCTTTTCGCGGCCAAACACGGTCAGATAGCTCGACCAGCCTAATTGCAACGTGCCATCAGCATTGTCCGGCGGCCAACTGGCGGGGCCGTCGTTCTCGTTGGGGTCAAGTATTCCATTGCGGTTTGCGTCCTCGCCGTACAGCAAGTCAGGAGTCACGCCACGTACCAATAGCAATTCATCGAGCGTCTCCAGCGGCCCGTTCTTCGCGGAATACACCGGAGTCAGCGACTGGTAGTATTCCGACTCGCAACCATTCGCACGCGGATCGTCATCGTCGTCGATAAAATCCAGAATCGCATCCGCCAGTTCGGCCGTCATGCCGGGGATCATCAACAACCGGCCTTCGGGCGTATTTGTCGATGTGCTGCTGGTGGAACTCGATGACGAAGTATTCGATGACGAAGTTGATGAAGTTGAAGTTGATGAACCCGATGAACCACTGCCACCGGTCGCCCCCGAGGACGGCGGCGAGGAACCTGCCGAGGCCGAACCACTCAAAGTCGCCAAACTTCCGATGGTGCTCTGCCCCTGGTCCTCATGAGTCAGCGAATTGATATTGAGTTTGGACGATTCGTCGATCAGTCCCATGCGGATTGTTGTGCCGGTGAGATCGCTTTCATTGGGTGCCACCAAACTGAAGCGTGCTCGACCGCGCGGTGTGGCGGATTCCTTGAGCGTCACTCCCCCGAATTGTTGAGGATCGTGATGGACGTTTTCATAGACTCCCTCGGCCGACGCACGCCCCAGCACGGCCGCCGCCAAATCAATTCCCGAATCGGCACACGCGCGTGCCTGCGATTCGCGTCCGAAAACGCCAGTCGCCTGGCTTTCCGAGACCATCGTTTCGGAGAATGAATAAGCCCCCAGCGCCAGCAACGCGATCACGACCAGTATGACCAACAATACGCTGCCACTGCGGACGGACATCGGCCGGCAAATCGCTGATGTATGAAGAGAGTGCATAACTAATCCTCAAACAAGCGAACTCGTGGGGCAGGTTTTTAACCTGCCCGTGAAATATCGCGGTTTTCAACATTTCGTGTTTCACTCGAAATCAGCGTCCGTGTTTGACGGGCAGGTTAAAAACCTGCCCCACGACTGCGACCTCGCTTGTTTGAGGACTAATGCTCCCAAACATATGGCCGATGAGCAAAGTGAAAGGCAGAATCATGAAGGTCAGAATCATGCCGTGTAAATCTGCGTTTGTTCCATGATTCCACCCGACCATGATTCTGCTGGTTGCGTGGAGCATATCGCCGAAACAACGAAGAAGCCCGGCCATTTCGAAATCGGCCGGGCTTCTTGCAACATTGTGGTTTGAAGCTCCGCGTCGAACTTCACGGCGCGGAGCGACGTGCCACACTTTTTCGGCTTCGTGGCGCTACGCCTTTTCCGAATCCTTGTCGTTGTCGCGCGGCTTCCGGTCACCGCGTGGCTTTTCGTCGCGGCGTTTCTCGCCATCTTTGGTTTCTGGTCGTGCCGGACGCTTGCCGGGCTGTTCGGGTCGCCCCGCGTCCGGTCGACGATTTCCTTCCGGCGGGCGATCGCCCTCCAGACGAGAACGTCCTTCGGGCCGGCCGGCGCCATCTGGGCCACGATCTCCGCCAGGTCGACGTCCATCCGGGCCTCGATCTCCTGGCGGCGGACCGAGCAATTCCGCCGGGTCCAACTGGCCGTCGTTGTTCATGTCGAGTTCTTTGAAGACCTCGCGAAGACCATCGAGTTCTTCACGGCTAATGCGTCCATCATGATTCTTGTCGAGCAGTTCGAAGAATCGCGGCAAGTGGGGCGGACGTCCTGGACCGTCATCATCGGGCCGGCGTTCGCCTTCACGGCGCGGGCCGGCATCCGGTCGGCGGTCGCCATCGCGACGAGGTTCACCTTCTCGCGGTCGATCACCTTCGGGCGGCCGATCACCCTCGGGACGACGTTCGCCTTCACGCTCTAGGCGTCGGTCACCTTCGGGCTGGCCACCTTCTCGGCCGCGCTGCGCGAATGCACGCACGTCATCCAGCGTCAGTGTGTCCTTGTCAGCTTGATCGAAGATCGGCTTGACGCGATCGCGGAATTGTTCCGGAACCTCGGCGAGTGTGACTTTGCCATCGCCGTTCGCGTCCAGGCGTTTGAACATCTCTTCGGGATTCGGCCTTCCCTCACCGCCGGGAGCGCCTCCAGCCGGGCCGGACTCGCTCATTGCCTTGCGGAATTCATCCAGCGTCAGCTCATTCTTGCCGAGCTTCTCGAACACTCCGGCCAATCGATTCTGCAACGGCTCGGGCAGTTCATCCTTTTGCAGTTTGCCGTCGTTGTTCTTGTCAAGCCGCTTGAGAAATTCAGCCGGATCACCGCCGCCTCCGAACCCTCCGGCGGCTCGTCCTTTTTCAATGTCTTCGGCCGTGAGCGCATCTTTTCCCGACCGCTCGAGCAGTTGCCGCAGGAACCGCCCTGGACCTTCTTCCGGAAGCTCGTCCTTCGTCAACTTGCCGTCTTTGTTCTTGTCGAGTTGTTCGATGACCTGCTTCGGATCGATCAGCGGTCGTCCGCCAGGACCGCCCGCGCCGCCGAACATTGCTCGAGAGCGTTCCAAGTCTTCTAACGTGAGCGAATCCTTGCCGGTACGTTCCAAAACTTGACGCAACAATCGTCCGGGGCCTTCTTCGGGAAGTTCGTCCTTTGTCAGCTTGCCGTCTTTGTTCTTGTCGAGCCGTTCGAGGATTTGTTTTGGTTCGAACATCGGCCGGCCACCTGGACCGCCGCGATCGAGTCCGCCCCCTTGCACGGGTGCGTCGCTCCGTTTCAGAGCCGCCTCGAATTCTTCTTTGGTCAATTCACCGTTGTCGTCTTTGTCACCCAGGCGCACGAGCCGGTCGAAGAATCGACCTTGCTCTTCCGGAATTTCATCCGGCACTAGTTTGCCGTCGCCGTTCTTGTCTAGCTTTTTGAAAAGTTCTACCGCCTGATTGGCGTCCGGCTTGGCCGGTTCATCCGCCGCGATCAACGCGACCGCGGAAATGCCGAGCATTCCGTTGATCAACAGAGTCCATGTGCTAAATCGTTTCATGGCTTCGTTCCTGACGAAAAGAGTGAACTTGGTTTTGCCCAGACGGGCAGCAGCATACGAGATTGAACCCGCTTGGCGTGTTCTGGTTCTGAAAGATTTCAAATCTCGATGCGAGTGAAGGGCGCGCAATCAAATCTCAAAAGCCCGGCTTCACCGGCTTCGGGCCTTTCGTCGAATCCGATTTCTTGACGGAGGGTTTGTTTGGGTCCGGTCTGGTGTTATTCGGCACAGGACGGTTCGGCGAGGACGCGGAGTTCCAGCGGGCGAAGTCGACTCCTAGACTCGTTTGGTTCGGTCCCCATGTCGCAGCTTGGCAATCGTTCGCCAGCGTGAAATCGTACGGAGACACTTTTGAGCGATGTGGCAATTTGTTTCCGAGCCGCACGCCGCCGCTGGTGACAAGCGGTCGGATGACGTGCTCCACCCCCCACTGATTGTTCCAGTCACGGTCGAACGATTGTGGGTCTTTGGGCGGGGTGTCGGCCGGGCGGATCAGTTGCGTCCATGGTGCGGAGTATCCATTCGACTGATCCCACCAAGCGAGTTGTTGATTTGCCACCACATAATCGCGTGCGGAGAGTAGCACCGGCGTATTGGTCGCTCCTGACAGCTCGTTCAGCGACAGCAAGGCGCAGTTCTCCAAGAAAACGTGCAGCGGGCGAGTCGTCTTCTCAGCTCCCTTGGTGCCGCGGACTTGAAACAGGAATTTGCCTCCCGCACCGAAAGTACACCAGCGAGCGTCAAGCGTCCCATTTAACCGCGAGTCGAAGCCATTGATGTTCAGGTCGAACAAATCGCCAATCGACGCGAACAGGCTGTTGCGCAGGAGCAGCGTGCGGTTGCGCATGTCGGCGTCGAGCAATCGGCCCGTCGTCAGCAAGGCACTATCGACGATCAGTCCCGAATTCCGTTCAGCCGGCTGCGAGCGATCTTTGGGTTCGACTTCCGATCGCTTCCAGTGGATCAGGCCCAAAAACTTGCTGGTTCCGTCCAGCGTCTGGCCGAGGACTTGGCAACGTCGCAACGCGAAGTCGCCGTCGAACACGCTGAGGAAGAATTGCGGCAATGGCTCGCTGGACGAGTTCGGAAATCGGAACTGGCCGCCGATGATTTCCAGCGAGCCACCTTCGACGATGAACATTGCCTCATCGTCGCCCGACTTGGACGACTTACGCGGGCTGAGCACCAATGGCGTGTCTCCCTGCTGTTTGAATTCAATGCGTAGCGATTTGCCTTTCACCTCCACCGGAGTCATCTGCGCCCCGCCGCTGCCACTGACGATGACCAACGTCCCATTCGGCCATTTTTCACTGGCCAGCACTCGGCCCAAATCTTGGGTGTTGGCGTCGACCTGAATCGTCTTGTTCGCTGCGAACGGTTCCCAGCCAGGCACCGGATACCGCATTCGATCGGCCAAGGCATCGGCCCGCGCCAGTGTCAGTCCCGCCGAGTCTGGAAATTCTCCCACCGGCCATCCCGGTGATTGGCCGTCTGTCCCTTTGATTCCAATGTCTGCGGGGATCACGAAATCGCCGCCCGTCGCAGTGCTCAATTCGGTCAGTGGTTTCTTTGGCCACCCGCTCGCTTGAAATTGCGACTCATCCAATGTCGGCTGAGTCCGCCATTCTCTCTTCCAGTCGGCACCCGTGCGTACGACCGCCGTCGTACCGGGCTCTTCCAAGATCAATTTCTGCCAGCCGCAGACTAGCGACGATTCGATGGTCCACTGCAAATTCTCGTACCCGTTCTCGGCCGGTTTTGGCAGCGGATTCTGTGGCCAACCCGGCAGAGCCAACAGCACGGGAACACTCTTGGTTCCAGCACCTCCTGCCACAACGCTGTTGATCACGGAAACCTCTGTCAGCGGCGGCTTGCCGACACCCGCGCCAGCGGCCAGTTCAAACGCCGTGCCTTGAGACAGCATCGAACACGACAAGAATCTCACCGAACGGGAGGTGGATCCTGTTGCAGACTGCCCGGCGGCGGGATTGAGCGGTCCCTTTGAGGCCGGTGACTTGCTCGAGCCGCCGATCGTTCGCAGCGTTGGCGGAGCAGGCTCGTTGTCGGGTTGTTCGTGATTCGTCAGGCTCAGCACGGGCGCAGAGCCGGTGGCAAACACACATCGGCTGGCGATCAGATCGGTTGCCGCCTGATCGACATGAAACGCACCGAGCGATGCGCCGCGCACAACACAATCCCGCACTAGAATTCGGCCGCGTGAAGATTCTTTCGGATCAGAACGGATGACTTTTCCTTCAGCCCCCAAAGCAAACGTCTTGCCGGGCCGAGTCCCCAATAATGTGAACGAACAATTGACGGCCGCGAGGTCTCCGCCGCGCACGGAGAACAGCGTCAGTGGATCGCCGGTCGCAAACTGCCGCGCGAAGATCACGACCTGCAATCCTTCAAGCGTTAGTGCCCCGTTCGTTAATTGCAGCAGCGAGTCATACGGTTGATCCGCCTCGGCCACCATCACCAGTACCGGTCGAGCACCGTTCGCCGCGCGGATCACAACCGTCGCGCGGTTGAGCAATTGCAGCGGTCCCAAAAAGTACGGTCCGTCGGTGATCAGTTCGACGATGCCGCCGACAACTGGGACTTTCGTCAGTGCCTCTTCCAGTGTCGGCACGTCGTCGAAACCATTCGGTCCGCCACCGACACCCGTTGAGTTGAGGCTGCTCTTGGCGGGTGAGCCGCTGGCGGTCACCCACTTCGGAACAAAACGGACTTCCCCTTCGCGTCCCAGCGGCGAGATCGGAGGCAAGTACAGCGATCCGGCGGGAGATGCCGCGGTCGGGCGACCGTCTTGGGAGTCCGTGTTCTTTGAGCCGGTCGTGATGGGAGTCAACGGCTGTGGACTGCGTTTCGAGTCTGGCGTCAGCGGCTTCGGGCCTGTCGACTTCTCCGCACCCGTCGTTTCCGTTGGTGTGTCGTTCGTCACAACACTCGGAGCGTTATTCGAGTTCGCTCCCGTCTCGCGGTCAAACGGGTTCTGTCCTGGATTCGTCGGAGTGGCCACAACGCCACCGTAGTTCGACGTCAGCCAGCCCAATCCCGCGACCGCCACCACGATCCCAACGACAATCATCACTCCCTTGAGCGATCCGAAATTGATCTCCTGTTTCGGTTTCTCCTCAGCGACGGGCTGAGCCGGCATGACCGGCACTTCCACCGTAGGAGCCATCAACTGCTGCGACTCTTGAGACTCCGGCTTTTTGTACGTCGCCTTAGGGACCGGGCGCTTGGGCTTGTGGCCTTCTTCTTCATCGTCGTCGTCGTGATGTGCCAGCGCGGCGAGATCCTTCAAGGACGTTGGGCCGCGTGTCAGATACTCGTTGTCCAAATCCGCCAGCAGTTCTGCCGGAGTCTGATACCGGTCCGCCGGATCGATGGCCATCATCCGTTTGATCATCACGGAGACATTTTCGGGAACCGATGCGGTTTCATCTCGGACATCCGGCCGAGCCTTCGCCGCGTGTGCGTTGAGCTTGTTGAGCATGCTCCCTTCGGCGAACGGTGGATGCCCGGCTAGCAGGTGAAACCAAGTAGCTCCCAGCGAATACATATCGCTGCGAACGTCGGCCGCCTTACTGTTGCGAGCCTGCTCTGGTGACATGTAATCGACCGTGCCGACCGTTGTGCCGGCCCGCGTGATGTTCGTCTCCATCGACTCATCGACCGAACGGGCCAGGCCCATATCTGTCAGCTTGACCAAGCCGTCTTTGCGAAGCAGCAAGTTCGACGGCTTGATGTCGCGATGGACGATCTTCTGCTCGTGAGCGTGCTGCAACGCCAATGTGACTTGCCGAATGACATCCATCGCCCGCGTTGCTGGCAGCGGTCCGCGTTTGGCGATGAGAGTGTGCGCATCCGTGCCGTCGATGAATTCCAGCGCGATGTAGAGCAGGCCATCTGCCTCACCCGCATCATGGACTGCGACGATGTTTTCGTGCTTGAGCTGCGCGGCCGCCTGTGCTTCGGCCTTGAAGCGTTTCACCAGGATTGGGTTCTCGGCCTTTTCCCGCGGCAGCACCTTCAACGCGACTTGTCGCTTGAGTTGCGTGTCATTGGCCAGAAAGACCGCACCCATGCCTCCCTGGCCGATTTTTTTGATGATGTCGTAACGGCCAACTTTTTTCAGATTGTTCAGCCCGCTGATTCCTCCGTCTTTGTTGGCAGCGATCCCTTTCGCAACCTCGGCCGTCGCAGACTTAACCGACACAGCCCCAGCCGATGTGGGTTTGCCCGAAACCACCGCAGTGGTCGTGGGCTTAGTCGGCGTTGGCGCACCGGATGTCGGCTTGCTCGAAGGTGTCGCAGCAGACGGGGACTTCGCTGGCACCGTGACAGCCGGTGGGGACTTTGCCAACCCGGGCGCGACCGGCGTGGGTTTGGTTGGCACCGCTACGACTTGCTTGGACCTGGCTGGGGCCGCAGCAGCCGGCGTGGATTTGGCTGCCACTGTTGCGACCGGTGTCGCTGGTGGAGCTTTCCCCGGCACCGTTATGGCCGGAGTGGTTTTGTTCGGCAACGTGGATGATATGGCTTTGCTCGGTGCTGCCGTCGAACCCGATGCCGTCTGAACCGCCGGACTCGGCTTACCGCTCGCTTCCGGTGATGGCTTCGGCACCGTTCCCGATTTCCGCGGAGTCGACTCCGGAGGAATCGACTCCGGCGGAATCGGCTTACCGGTCCCACTCGGGTTGGCAGCCATCGGTCACCTCAAGAGGCTGATTGTGCGAAAAGTGAAGACCGCGTTTACGACTCGCTTCGAAGGGCGAAATCTTAGCTTCAGAAGTCAGAGGCCAAAAGTCAGGATGCGAGAAAATTGGTTATTGATCATTGATCATTGGTCATTTGGTTTTTCGGATAACCACCAATGGCCACGACCAATCTTTCCCGCGGTGTCTGATTTCCGCTCAGCACTCGTCATACTTCCGCGCATGTCCGACGAACTTTCCGAAATCAACGCTGGCTGGCTTCGCCGATTCCGGCAGAGCCTTCGCGGCTGGCACTTGCGGCACGGTCGCGATTTGCCGTGGCGAAATTGTCGCGATCCGTACAAGGTCTGGATCAGCGAAATCATGCTGCAACAGACGACCGTCGTCGCGGTGAAGCCTTATTTCGAGCGGTTCATGCAACGTTTTCCCGACGTCGCTGCGCTGGCCACCGCCCACGAGGATGACGTGCTCCGCCTGTGGGAAGGCTTGGGCTATTACAGCCGAGCCCGCAACCTGCACCGTGCGGCGCAAGTCATCGTCGAAAAATATGCTGGTCAGTTCCCGCAGTCGCTTGAGGAACTTTGGGAGCTTCCCGGCATCGGCCGCTACACAGCCGGAGCAATCGTCTCGTTCGCGTTCGACCGTCCCGCTCCGATTCTCGAAGCCAACACGCTACGTCTCTATTGCCGCTTGCTCGGCTTCCGCGATGACCCGCGATCCACCGCCGGACAAAAACGTCTCTGGGCGTTCGCAGAGAAGCTCGTCCCGACACAGCAACCCGGCGAGTTCAATCAGGCATTAACTGATCTGGGTGCCCTCGTCTGCACGCCGGTCGATCCCGATTGCGATGCCTGTCCGGTCGCTCATTGCTGCCGAGCTTTGTCCGAACACGCTCAAGCCGAAATCCCACAACCCGCGCGGCGTCCGGAAATCACCGAACTTCACGAAGCAGCGATCGCGATCGAATCGCGCGGCCAATTCTTGTTGATCCGCCGCCCCGAGGGTATGCGCTGGGCCGGTCTGTGGGATTTCCTCAGGTTTGATGGTCACGATGAGCTCGAACAACGCATCGCCGCCGACTTCGGAATTGCAGTGCGAATCACAGAACGACTGACACAACTCAAACACAGCGTCACGCGCTATCGCATCACGCTCGACTGCTGGCGCGGTGAATGTGTCGCGTCTCGCACCGTGACGACGGATCTTCCGACAGCCTGGGTCGCACCCGCCGACTTCCCGCAATATCCGCTCAGCGTCACCGGCCGCAAACTCGCCGAAATGCTTGTCCGCAATCCATAGTCGAGCCTGTCCGAGGCTTGAATCTTTGCGAAAGGTCATGTCGCGCCCCGAGCCGGTAAGTCCTGGAATCGAATAGTTCCCATCCATATGGCCTTCTTATCCGTGTGGCCTTCTTATCCGTGTGGGACTGCATTGCCAGGGCTTGACCAAAGGGAACTAGTGCGTCATCAAGACTACGAATTCGGGTTCATGTGAGTGAGCGGCAAGGCTGACGCCGGCGTCAGCCCCCGGACGAATCGCGAGTGTGGTTCTGGC
>JAYVSP010000143.1:0-5422 GCA_043775215.1 Planctomyces sp.
TGCTCCTTCCTTGAGTTCGAACTCCAACACGACTCGTGGAAGAAACAAATACCAAATAACTTACGCTGTGTCACTAAAACTTAGACAGTCGAATTAGTCAGATGCGGTTTTCCTGGAGTGCTGCGGTTCGTCGCAACGACAGTTGGCTGATCGACGGCCGGTCTCTCGGAAATCTACGTCTTATTCCCAACAGAATGGAGGGCGGCGTCGAGCCGCAGCACTCCAGGTTCGCCCGACTTCTCAGCGATTCATCGCACGAACAAGAATTGTTTGCTGTTGATCAGTGCCCAGAGCAAATCTTCGTAGCACTCTTTCGGCGAGCCGGTTTGTTCGAGGAACTTCTGGCTAGCGGCGAGTTCAGCGTCGGTCGGCAGTCGACAAAGCGCGGCGAGGTACAGGTCGCGGACGATCTCGGCGTAAGGTTTTGCGGCTTTGTCTTTTTCCACCGCGAGCAGTTTGGCAACTCGCCCTGTCGCGTTGCTGATTTTGCCGGCGACGAAATCGCCGTTGAGCGTGTGCAGGGCTTGAGCCAGGCTCTCTTCGGGCGAGCGTTCGCATTCGCAGACGCTGGCTCGCTTGGGTTTCGCGAAGACTGCTAAAAAGAATTCCGGATACTCGGCGTCGGGAAGCTCGATGGCGCGCGTGCCGAGCGGCAGGTTCTTGAATTTCGTTTGCGTGTCGGCGGCGCGGTCGATCGCGTCGAGCAGTGTTTCGGCCGAGAGCCGTTTGACTCGGTAGTAGGCGTAGAAGCGACGGTCGCCGGAGTTCGTGGCGGTTGGCTGCGAATCGAGTTGATACAGCCGCGAGGTCATGATCGTCCGCATCAACTGTTTTAGGTTGAAGTCGCTGTCGGTGAAGTGTTGGGCCAGCGCGTCCATCAGCGGTGGGTTGCTGGGCGGGTTCGTCGAGCGCATGTCATCGACCGGATCGACGAGGCCGCGGCCCATCAGGTACGCCATGTAGCGGTTCACGATCGACCGCGCGAACATGCTGTTTTCTTTCGCCGTGAGCCAATCGGCCAGCGCGATGCGGCGGTCGAGCGGATGCTCGACCGGCTGGCCTTCGAGCGGTGTCGGCTTCAAGACTTTGCCGGTCTTGGGGTGAGAGGTCTCGCCGGTGTTCTTGACGGTGACGACTTGCTCGCCGCCGAACAGGCCGAACTCCTCGCTCCCTTTGTTGCCGATGCGGCTGAAGAACGCAGCGAAACCGTAATAGTCCTGCTGGTCGTATTTCTCGAACGGGTGATGGTGGCATTTGGCACATTCCATCCGCACACCGAGAAACAATTGCACGGTCGCTTCGGTCGCCTCGGTCGGTGTGTTATTGACGGCGTAATAATTCGCCGGTCCGTTGCTGAAGACCGATCCCTTCGCCGTGACCAGTTCGCGGACCATGCGGTCGAAGGACCAATTCTCGCGGAAGACGGTGCGCAGCCAGTTGTGCATCGCCCACATCCCCTGCTCGGCCCGGCCGCTGGTGTTGCGGAGCAAGTCGGACCACTTCAGCGTCCAGTACGCCGAGTACGCATCGTTGTAGATGTCGAATTGCGGATCGCCGGTCAGTCCCAGCAAGCGGTCGATGAGTTTGTTTCGCTTCTGCGAATCGGTGTCGTTGAGAAATGTGAGCGTCTCTTCGGGAGTCGGCACCGTGCCGGTCGCATCCAAAAACGCTCGGCGAATGAATGTCGCGTCGTCGCACAGCGGCGACGGGTCAATGCCGAGTTCTTTGAACTTCGCCGAGGCCAGTTCGTCGATGAAAGTGTTGTTCGTCCAACCGGCCAACTCGATCGAGTCGCGATACGGGATGACGAACAGCGAAATCTCCGCTTGCCCCTCGAAGCGGACCATCACGGGTGCCTGTCCTTGTCCCGTGACCGTGACCAGCCCGTCGCTGTTGACGGACAACAGGCCGTCGTCCATCGAGTCGTACTTCGCCCACGCGGTCACGTCGCGCGTTGAGCCGTCCGAGTATGTCGCCTCAACGCGAAGCTGTTGTTTCAGTCCGATGCCGCCGAGTCGCTTGGGCGGGAAGACATTCAGCTTGCTGACCAGCGGAGTCGCCGCGTCTGGCTTCGGTGCTCCATTCGCGATCCACGCTTTGAGGATTTCGTAATCCACCGAACCGGCCGCGAGCCGCTTGCCGCCGCCGTGAGGCACCTGCATCGTCGGCTTCTTCAGAAACAGACTCTCGCTCGGCTCCAAGAAGTTCAACCGCCGCTGAGCACAGTCGCGCACAATCGCCTCGCGGTCTTGATCCAGTTCGCTGCCAAACACCGACAGCTTGAATCCCGCCTGCCCGTACTGTGCCGCATGACAGGCCCCCATGCTGCATCCGGCCTTGTTGAGAATCGGCGTGACATGCTCGACATACCCCACCTTCGCGACCGGCTCGACTTTCTCGACCGTGACCGCGATTTCCTTCGCGACGTCGCCGACCTTCACCGTCACTTTCGCCGAACCGTTTCCCCGCGCGAGCAACTGCCCGTGCGAGTCAACCGTCACGACATTCGCATCGCTGGACTGAAACGCCGCGCCGTGAGTCAGGTCTTCCGACCGCTCGCCGATCTGGCCAGCAGCATCCGAGCGCGTGACGACGAGCTGCACGCGAGCCATGTTGCCAATGAATTTTGCATCGGCGGGAGCGACCACGAATGATGGCGACTCAGCAGCCGAAGCTGACAGGCCAACTGTCATCAACAAACAGGAAAGAAAAAGAGACGTGACATGTCGAGTCATGATCGACTCCTGGCTTTGAAAGAGGCGGGCGGACTGGCGGAAAGAAACACACGAGTAGCACATTGGGACATTCTTCATTCCGGCGACCAACCCAGCAACCGAGCAAACTCTGCTGCGGTGATGATCGTCACGTTGCCCACTTTTTTCAGTTTGAGAATTTCTTGATCGGCGGTGACCAAGTAATTCGCACGCGCAGTAACCGCAGTCTGAATGATCGCATCATCCTTGGGGTCACGCTCGACAAAACGTGGAATTACCGACGGCAACTTCACTGTCTTCGCAAGGATTTCTAAAGCTTGTCGCGAATTGTTCGCAAAGCGACGCGGGAGTGAAAAATGCTCCAGCAATGTGTTGACGAATTCGTCCAATTGATACCGAGAAACATAGAACCGAACTCGTCGCTTCATTGCCTCATCGACGAGCTTGCTGCGGAAGCCATGTGGATGCGTCGTGAATGAAACCCACATCATCGTGTCAATGACGACTTTCACGGCGACGCCTCATGATGAATTCGTCCATGCTTTCTTCGGTGATTCCCTGCGCGGCGATCTTCTTGGCGACCTCCTCGCGTTCCCGTCGCCAGCGTGCGAGATGAAGTTCGTCCAATTTTTTCCGAAGAGCCCGCAATTGGCTGTCCGGCAATTGGCTGGCACGGTCCAGCAGGTCGCGAATTGTCCCTGTGTGACCAGATGCGGACGAACGTTTGGTAATTGATTTGACCTTGGTGGGCATTGTCGTGTCCTTATTATTTCAAGTTTCACGTCATCCGCACGATTGGCCGATAGCATAATTTGTCCGGCTGGCATAAGCACCTGTTGATTTCAGATTCCCGGTCGGTCATAGTGCTGTCCCTCCAAACGGTTGGTAGCGATCGTAGGCGAGTCATTCCATGACTCGCATTCACGCCCTCCAAAACTCGCGTAGTCCGCCATGAGCGGTCTCACTCACCCCCACCGATCCCGCCCACGGAGATCACGCCATGATCGACTTCCTCACCAGTTCCTTCCGCGACTGCGAACGAGTTACTCGCCGCGGATTTTTGCAAGTCGGTTCGTTGGCCGGTCTCGGCGTTTCATTGCCGATGGCTTTGGCCGCCAAACAAGCAGCCGCCAAGAGCAGCAACTCGTCTGGCAGCGATGTGAACTGCATTCTGATTTGGACTCAGGGTGGAACATCGCATCACGACACTTTCGATCCAAAGCCCGATGCGCCGGTTAGCGTGCGTGGCGAGTACAGCGTCATCGACACGGCCGTTCCGGGAATCCAGTTCACTGAGATTCTGCCCAACATGGCCCGCGAGTTGAATCGCTACGGCTTGCTGCGCGGCTGGAATCCGCTCAACGGCAGTCACGGCACGGCGGACCAGTGGGTTATGTCTGGACGAAAGTTCAACCCGGCGATGACATATCCGACTTATGGTTCGGTGATCAGCTATCATCACGGCTTCAAGTCGGTGCTGCCGCCGTTCATTCAACTCGGCACGAGTGTCGATCGTCGCTTCGGTGGCGGTACTGCCGGTATTCTGGGAATCGCTCACAACCCGTTCGAGATGGGTTCCGATCCGAACCAAGAAAGCTTCACCGTCCGTGACATCACGCCGCCGCAAGGGATCACGATGACGCGAGTCGATCGCCGCCGGCAGATGCTCAGCACAATCGACGCCTTGCAAAGAAAGTCCGACGTGCAGCCCGAACGCTTCGCCGCACTCGATGAGCATTTCAAGACGGCGCTCGACATGGTCACCGCGCCGCAGACGAAGCAAGCGTTCGACATCCAAACCGAAGACCCGAAACTGCGAGACCGATACGGCCGGACAAAGTTCGGACAAAGCTGCCTGCTGGCACGACGCCTGATTCAATCGGGTGTCCGCTTCGTGACCGTGACCGACGGCGGTTGGGACACGCACGCCAACAACTTCAAGAGCTTGAAAGAGTCTCGCATTCCGCCCGTCGATCAAGCGTTGCCGACATTGCTGGCCGATCTTGAAGAGCAAGGTTTGCTCGACAAGACACTGGTCTGCTGGCTAACCGACTTCGGTCGCACGCCGAAGATCAACAGTGCCAGCGGACGCGATCACTGGTCGAACACCGGGTTCGCGATCATGGCCGGAGCCCGCGTCCCCGGCGGCAGCGTGCTGGGCGCGACCGATGCCGATGGCGGAATGGTCGCCAAGAACCAATACCTGAGCGAAGACATCGCCGCGACGATCTACTCGAAGCTCGGCCTGCCGCTGGATCTGCACGTGCAAAGTCCAGACGGCCGGCCGGTCCGCTTGCTCGAGGGCCGGGTCATCAAGGAATGGATGTAGCGGCAGGCTGTCAATTAGTCTTTCAGCCAAGGCCGGAGTGCTCGCTCCGGCCTTTTTTATTGACGACTCGTCGACAACAAAGTTGACACCGGATAACGTCAGTTTGAGCCGATTTGTGGGTGATCGACCTGCTTCTGCAATCACAAGCATTCAGATTAGTTGACCGAGTTTTCATTCGTTGGAGTTCAAGATGGCAAGCTCTCATAAATCAACCGGAACGCAATTTGTCGCACAAAAGGTTGTGCGAGTGACGCAGCACAAGAAGGTGTTGCTGCTGACGAAGCTCAAGGCGACTGACTTGGTCAAGATCAGCTACGGGAGCAGGTCGAGCATGTCCACACGTTCGTCAGCGGCTTGCTGTCGGACCTCGATCATCGCA
>JAYVSP010000144.1:0-14802 GCA_043775215.1 Planctomyces sp.
GCGGCAAATTTGCCTGGCCCACACTAACCCGAAGCGCCAGCGAGGGCGGGCGCTCGACAAGATGTCATTCTCCGTTTGACGTTTCATGGAGCGCCCGCCCTCGCTGGCGCTTCGGGTTAGTGTGGGCCAGGCAAATTTGCCGCACCCCTTTTCTTCGTGGGGCAGGTTTTCAATCTGCCGGTCCACGGGTCGAAATTCGATTTCGAGTGATCTGCGATTTCGGTGAGATTTCTCGACCGCAAGGGCAGGTTGAAAACCTGCCCCACGAAATCGATCGTTTACGTCAGCAGTGCTCGCGTGGCGGACAATTCCTTGGCCAAACCCGTGACTAAGTCTGGCTTGTCGGCTTCCGGAAGAACGTTCCAGGTGTAGGTTTCGACTTCCAGATGGGGCGCATATGCCAGTTTTTTGACTGCCGCGAGCGCCAATTTCAGGTCGGCGCGAGTTGTCTCTAAAGGCCCGATCCGTTCGGCATCGACCGGCACATGGAAGTGAATCCGCCAGCAATCGGCGTTCGCGAACTCGGCCGGCGGAGTGCGTGCCAGTTCGGCCGTGAGGTCGATTACTCGGCAAACCGCTCCGGACGGAGAACGGGCAAAGGTTTGATGCAGGTAACGCGGTTCGACAAAGTGGGCCAGTGCCTCACGCGCGGCGGCATTCTCGCCAGGCTGGATGACTTGCAGAGCACAGGTGATGTGAACCTTGTTGATGCGAATTTGCTCGCGAGCCAGCGTGGCAATCGATTCGGCGACATCCTCGAATTCGACCGATTGATGGCAGACGTCGTAGCAGACTCCAAGATGATTGTTGACTGCATCCAGAGCGTTCTCATCCGCCGCTCGCTCACGCAGCCGATGGAAGAACGCGACGGTTTCGGCCGTCGTTTCGAGCACACAGCAAGGCTCCGGTTCGATCGCCAGGCGAATGAGCGTCCCCATCGTCGCCTCCAGCCGAGCCAATCGCCGTGACAATTCGATGAGGTTGAG
Source organism: Planctomyces sp. (assembly GCA_043775215.1). GTDB lineage: Bacteria > Planctomycetota > Planctomycetia > Planctomycetales > Planctomycetaceae > SXKJ01. The sequence goes on from JAYVSP010000144.1 coordinate 987, forward strand.
AATGCAGGCCGTTTCAAAGTCCGCGTCCGTCGCCAACATCTTAAAGCCGAGCGGCACTGTCGACAGGCTCCCCTCTGTACCAGCCGGCAGCGTTGCTCGGAGAAGGTCACTCAGCACGCGCGCACATTCCCACGAATACTCCAGCCGGATGGGTTGAGTCCAATCGGGGATATAGACGTTTTCTTTGACTCGTTCGCTGTGAAAGTCGCCGTACGGAAACGCATTGAGCGTGTATGTCGACAAGCCGAGTTCCGCGACTCGCTCGCCAAAGCGACGCACACGATCCGGCTCGGCGAGCAATTCACGGATCACTGGCTGAGCCAGCCACAAACCCGCGGCAAGCGGCGAACCGAATTGTTTTCCGGCCGGCACTGTGAACTCGGTCAAGCCCTGTTCGACTTGAGCGATCGTCAGGCCGGTATGCACGTTTGTGCAATAGCTCAGAGGAAGAAAGCTGAGTGACATTCGGATGGTTCCAGGTGGGGAAATTGGTTGTTGGTTATTGGTCGTTGATCATTGGTCATTCGGTAAACTTAACGGTCAATTCTGTCTTCTTGTGCTTCCAATGACCAATGATCAACGACCAATAACCAACGGCCAATTCTGTCTTTTGCCGACCAATCGTCTCTTCCCGCTGGTGGCTTGCCGCGTACGTTGTAGAATCCGCACGGTCCGAAAACCGCCGGAGTTTGCGTCATGGCTGAATCACCAGTGCGTGTACTGCTGATAGATGATGATGAGTCCACATTCATCATTACGCGCGAGCTATTCGACGAGCGATACGCCGGCCGGTTTGTCATCGATTGGGCCGGAACGTTTGAAGATGGTTTGGCGGCGATTCGGGAGGAGCGGCATGACGTCTATTTGATCGATCATCGACTCGGCGCGCGGAGCGGGATCGACTTGCTGAAAACGGCAATCGCCAGCGGTTGCCAAGCTCCGTTGATCATGCTCACGGGGCAAGACAGTCGCGAGGTCGACGTCTTGGCCATGGAGGCCGGGGCGGCGGACTACCTCGTGAAAGACGTGTATGACGTCTCGCGGTTGGAACATGCAATCCGGTACGCGTGGGAGCGGCAGCGACTGCGAGCGGCTTTGGAGCATGAGCGGGATTTGCAGCGGGCACTGATGGAGAACCTGCCCGACAGCATCTACTTCAAAGATGCCAACAGCCGGTTTCTGCATATCAGCAAATCCAAAGCATTGAAGTCGGGACTGACTGACGCCGCCGAGGCCGTGGGGAAAACCGATTTTGATTTCTTCGCTCCAGAGGATGCTCAGGCCGGGTTCGACGATGAACAAGGAATCATTCGCACGGGACAGGCATTGGTCGGAAAAGAAGAAAAGCATATCTGGCCTGATGGACGTGAGACCTGGGTGGTGACCAGCAAGCTCCCACTGCGTGACAAGCAGGGAAACATCATCGGGACATTCGGCATCTCACACGACATTACCGTGCAGAAGCAGGCGTTGCAGGCATTGCGCGACAGCGAATTCCGTACGCGAATGATCGTGGAGTCGGCGCTCGATGCGTTTGTGGCGATGGATTCCGATGGGATGATTATCGACTGGAATGCTCAGGCGACGACGACCTTTGGCTGGTCACATCACGAGGCACTCGGTCAACGATTGCGTGATTTGATCATTCCACCACGTTTCCGAGCGGCTCACCAAGCCGGTTTTGAAAATTACCGGCTGACCGGTCAGGCCCGCATCATGGGGCAACGTTTGGAACTGATCGCTCTGCATCGCGACGGCCGTGAGTTCCCAGTGGAAATCACGATCTCGGCATTGCATTTGAAGAACTCAGTCCTGTTTGCGGCGTTCATTCACGACATCACAAAACGCAAGGCGGCTGAGGCAGCATTGCATGCGGCGAAGGAGGTTGCTGAAGCCGCCAGCCGCGCCAAGAGCGACTTCTTGGCTAATGTCAGCCACGAAATTCGCACACCGATGAACGCGATCCTCGGCATGACCGAACTGGTGCTCGACACAAAGCTCACGTCGGCACAGCGCGAATATCTCTCGATGGTCAGCGAATCGGGCGAGGCTCTGCTGCTGGTGATCAACGACATCTTGGATTTTTCCAAGATCGAAGCGGGAAAGCTGGATCTCGTTCTGGATCTATTCAGGCTGCGCGAGACACTCGGCGACACCATGAAGTCGTTGGCCGTGAGGGCTCACCGAGAGAACTTGGAGTTGGCGTTTCGCGTCGCGGGCGATGTGCCCGAAACACTGATCGGCGACGCAGGACGCTTGCGGCAGATCATCGTCAACCTGATCGGCAATGCCATCAAATTCACGCAACAGGGCGAAGTCGTGCTGGATGTCAGTCAGGAGGAATCGCCGCGCAGGTTGGGACTCCATCCCGACCAAACCGATCCAAGAGACAACGGTGGCGAAGACGATCGGGACCGCAAAGAGAGTCAGGATGGAGGCCCCACCTACGCGGTGACGCATACGCCGATCCTCTTGTTGCATTTTTACGTGCGTGACACCGGTATCGGTATTCCTCCGGAAAAGCAGTCGCTGATCTTCGAGGCCTTCGAGCAGGCGGACACGTCAACGACTCGCAAATACGGCGGCACAGGGCTGGGGCTGGCGATATCGCAACGGCTCGTGATGCTCATGGGGGGAAAGATTTGGGTCGACAGCGAGGTGGGCATCGGCAGCACGTTTCATTTCACCGCGCGATTTGTCGTGTCTCTCTCTGCGTTGGATTCGCTGCCAACGAAATCGGTCATGATGCATGGCACTCGCGTGTTGATCGTGGATGACAATGCGACGAACCGGCTGATTCTGGAAGAAATGATGCGAAATTGGGGCTTGATTCCAGCGTGTGTCGCGAGTGCCAATCAGGCTTTGGAAAAACTACGGCTCGCGGCGAGTACCGGCGAACCGTTCGCAGTCGTGCTGTCCGATCTGCACATGCCCGACATTGATGGCTTCATGCTGGCGAAGACGATCCGGAAAGACCCACGACTGGCGAAAACTCCCATTCTGATATTGACCTCCGGCGAACGGCAGGGCGACGCGGCCAAGTGCCAGCAATTCGGCGTGTCAGCCTACTTACTAAAGCCGGTCAAGCAGTCGGAATTGTTCAACGCACTGGTCGCGGCGCTGGGAGTCAACTCTCCGGAAGATCACTCGGAGCATCAACCGGTTGCAGCGGTAGCGGCCGCACTGCCACCGCTCCGACTGTTGCTGGCCGAGGACAGCATCGCGAATCAGAAGCTGGCAGTCGGTCTGCTTTCCAAGTGGGGACATCATGTCACGGTGGCCAACAACGGCCAAGAAGCGTTGCTGCTGTGGAGTAACCCGCCGGGCGGGAAACCGTTCGATGCGATTCTGATGGATGTGCAGATGCCGGAGATGGATGGTTTCGAGGCGACGGCGGCGATTCGCGAGCGAGAACAATCGCTTGGCCGGCGCACGCCCATCGTGGCGATGACCGCGCATGCCATGAAGGGCGATCGCGAACAATGCCTCGCTGGCGGAATGGACGGCTACGTCGCGAAACCGGTTCGACAGCAAGAACTGGTCGCGGTTTTGCGAGAAACGGTCCTGGGACAATCGGCCGAACGGCCAGCGGAGCGCGACATTGCGCGAGTGAGCGAGATTGCGCGAGTGAGCGGCAAGGCGCTAGCCGCCGGTGTCTTGCCTGTGGAAGCCACGCCTGCGACACCGGTGGCTAACGCCATTCCGCTCAAAGTAAGCGCCGATGGGGTGCCGCCGAGACGCCTGAATTGGCAGCGAGCGTCCGAAATGGTCGGCAATGATCGCGAATTGCTGGCCGAGGTGATGGGGGCGTTTCTCGAAGAAGGCCCGATGCTTCTGGAACGCATGATCGACGCGGCGGGGCGGAATGACTGGACAAATGTGGCCAAATCCTCGCATACCTTGCAGGCCGCGTTGCGGCTGTTTGAAGGGAATCCGCTCGAGTTGGCCACGTCGCTGGAGGGACACTGCAAACGGGGGACTCCGGAAGAAAGTCGCTCTGTGTTTGCAAAGTTCAGCGCGGAACTTGAGAATGTTTTCGCCGAAGTCCGAGAGTTCCAAAAAGCATCTGGCTAAAAGGCGTCCGAGCGACATGCACTCTTCCCATCACACCGTCCTTGTAGTTGATGATTCCGCTGTGGATCGTCGTTTGGCGTCGGGCCTGCTAGAGAAGGACGGCGAGTTCCACATTCTCCTGGCCGCCGACGGCAATGAAGCGATGGCCGTATTGCGGCGTGAACCGATCGACCTCGTCCTGACCGACATGCAGATGGAGGGCATGGATGGTCTGCAACTGGTCGAAGCGGTGCGTGCCGAATTTCCGCTGACGCCGGTGATCTTGATGACCGCCCGCGGCAGCGAAGAGATCGCCGTCAAGGCGCTGGAAAAAGGGGCGGCCAGTTATGTCGCGAAACGCCGTCTGCCCAAAGAACTGCTGGAGATCGTTCATCAAGTCCTCGACTCGTCGGACGAAAATCGCTTGCAGTCAAGGCTGATGCACCGCATGACCCGCAACGAGTTCTCGTTCGTGTTGAACAACGATCTGGGCATGGTGCATTCACTGGTCAAGTACTTGCAACACACATCCCGTTGCGTGCGGCTGGCCGACGAAGTGGATCGCCTGCGAGTCGGGATCGCGGTTGAAGAGGCACTGCTCAACGCGCTGTACCACGGCAACTTGGAAGTCAGTTCCGATCTGAAAGACAGCGACCCAAACCTGTTCGAGGACACCGCTCGACAGCGCTGTCAAGAAACGCCGTACTCCCAGCGGCGCATCTTCGTCGACGCTTGCTTGTCGCGCGAAGAAGCTCGGTACGTGATCCGCGATGAAGGTCTCGGCTTCGATCCCTCGACACTTCCCGATCCCTGTGATCTCGAAAACTTGGAAAAACCGAGCGGCCGAGGAATCTTGCTGATGCGCTCGTTCATGGACGAAATCACGTTCAACGAAACGGGCAATCAAGTGACGCTCGTCAAACGCGGGACGGCGGAATAGCAATCGGGTGCTGGCCAGAACCTCTTGGTAAATCCCAACGCCTGCTTCGGAGACGATGATGCCTAAATTCGACCTGAGCATGACTACAACGAGTGGCAGAACTTCTACGAACAAATCAAGCGAGTCTTTCCCGACCGCGAGCCGCTCGAACTGCCACTCGAACATGAAATCTTTCACTGCGTCTACGACCTGAAGATGAAGCCGCAAGTCCCCAGCATGCACTTCTGGCAGAACACCGGCCTGACCAATGAGCGACCTGACGCCACAGAACCGCACTATCGCGCGATCTTCGATGACAAAGGACGCATGATGGCCATCATCTGCCACAACACCGACCTCGGCGACGGTTGGGAGCGCGAGGGAGAAGACCAGCGCTACTTCAAAGAGTTCACGGAAAAGTGGTCCTACCCGCTGGGAATCAACATCGTGACCTATGCCATGACGCACTGATAAACCAATAAACCAAATCCTCACCGACCCCCAGACCGCACCGGAACTCCCCACAGAAACCGCCGAGCGGTCGGAGGGGACCAAGACGCTTTGCCGGATGATCACCCGCAAAGTTCACCCGGACAAAGCGACAGACGAGCGTTCCAAGCCGATTCGCGAAAAACTGACCGCAGAACTCCCGTTAGTCTCGATCAACGCTGGTCAGGGTTGCTGAGCTTGGCGACGTGAGGTTACGGTGTTGTTCTGATTCTTGGGACAGTACGAAAATCCAACCTGTGCTTCGAGATTCCCCGACCTCGCCAATTGGCAATCAAGCTCATTGAGCAAAATCACAGAGGACATTAGCAATGCCGACACTCACTCCACGGAAACCGCTTGGCATGGAACAAGCTTCCGTCGTCCCATTGGAGTATGCCGGCCAATGGATCGTTTGGACCAAAGATCTCAAAAGGATCGTCGCACATGGGACCACCTTGGATGAGGCGGCTCAACTCGCTCGGCAAGCGGGCGAAGACGAGATTGTCTTTGAGAAAGTGCCGCGGCCAAACTCCTTTGTGGGAGCGGTCGAATGTCGATGACATTTCCCTATCGCGCACACATCGGACTTGCGCCGGAGACGGGCGATCCCCAGATCATTCTGCGGCCCGAGGTTCTCGTGCAGATCACGGGGCCCAGTCATTCCGACTCGTTTCTAGGGCTGGTTGACTCGGGTGCCGACAACACGGTCTTGCCGACATCAATCGCAGATCGACTCGCGATTCCGTTGCGTCCCGCGAAAGGTCCAAGCGGAACGGCCTTCGGTGGTCATGAACTGGCGTTTCAAGTCGGAGAAGTCGAGTTTGAACTCATCGACGGCGAAGCGGCCTGGAAATGGAAAACCGACGTCCTCTTTCATCACTTTGACGCCGCCGCGGACGAAACGCTCATTCTGGGCCACGCAGGATTCCTCGATTTCTTCCGCACTCTCCTCGATCCCGAGCAAGCCAAGGTGGAACTGACCCCAAACGGATTGTTTCCAGTCGAAAACGAACCTTCATGAAACTGCTGCTGCGAACGACAAACAAAGTGGACGCGTCGCCAGACTCAAACAAGATCGCATTCGAGACATGACCACCGACCTCGCCGCGACGATGACGCCGGAAGAAGCCGAATTGCGGGAGCGGAAAACGGAACTCGGACGGCTCGCGGCGATGCTGGCGCAGAAAGAGCTCGATCAGGAAGATCTGCGGCTCTCCGTCGCTCGCTTCGAACAGCGGTACTTCGAGGAACTCGGCCGGCGGTATGTCGAACTCGATGAACTCCGCGCCCAGATCGCGGAACAGCGCGCCCAGCGGACACCGCAAGATCCGCAGTCGCAGGCGCGGGTCGCTCGCGAAGAAGCGAACCAGTGCGTCCAGGAATTACGAACGCAATGATGTGTAAACGCATGAACGACATCCTCGACGAGTGTACGAAAAGCCCTGAGACCGTCTTCTTCAATCAAAAAGACTCGCGTCGTCGCGTCCCTGTTCTGTTGCCTTTTTGTGGTTTGAACTCGGCTTGTCGCAATTCGGACGGGTAACCACAATGACCGTGGAGGTTTCCAATGCAACTCACTGCTGAAGAAAAAGTCGCTGTCGAAAATGGACGTCTTTTGCGGTACGTCATTCCAGAATCACAGGTCGAGTGCGTCATCCTTCGGAGCGATAAGTTCGATCCATTGACCGATCAGCCCGATTTTGGGGCGTGCCCTCCCGACGATTTTCTTCCCTTGATGTCCGAGTTGCTCGACGACGAAGACTGGACACTCCCGGATGACCGAGGGCGACCGCATGAACGTTCGCAGAGCTGAAGTTCTGATGATCGAGTTCCCTTTTCATGAAGGAAGCGGCTCGAAACTTCGGTCGTCGTTCAGTCGGATCAGGACAATGCCCGCTTGGGGACAACCATCGTTGCGATGATTACGAAGAACACGCGACTCGCTGGCCGCGAACCGCGGCATGTGCTGATCGACATCGCCACGTCCGACGGTCAGGCGACGGGACTCTGGATGAACTTGGTCGTCAATTGCTCGCAGTTGCTCACTGTCGGCGACTACCGAATCGTTCGACATCTCGGCCATCTTCCACCGTCACTGATGGGCCAAGTCGAGAACGCACTGCGGCAAGGACTCGAACTCTGACTTGAAACAGCCCGCTTTCAAACAAGATCGCATTCGAGAAATGACAACTGACCTCGCCGCGACCATGACGCCAGACAAAGGGACGGACGAGCGGTCCAAGCAGATTCGCGGAAAGTTGACTGTAAAAAAGGCGAACTTGACAACCCGGATCAGTAACGGCACTCTGACACCTTCGTCAGGCAGTACATCAATTCAGCAATCAATTGTCGGGAACGCGGTTCGATCAGTTTCCGCCGTCGCAGGAGAACGCAATGACTAAACTCTTGTTGGAACCGGAAACCGAATCTCGGCTGCGTGGCATTGAGGATGTCGTCGAACTCTGCGATCACTCCGGGAAGTTGATGGGGTTCTTTCATCCGGTCAAAGGCTCGCAGAAGACGCAGGGATTACGCGATTTGTCTCCGTTTACTGATGAAGAGATTTTCGCTCGTTGTGAGCAGACAGGTGGTCGACCGCTGGCGGACATTCTCCGAGATTTGGAGCGGTCATGAAGTTCTCGGTGAACTGGAATCCAGCGGCCGAGAACGACCTCGCCATGTTGTGGCTTGATCATCCGACGTTGCAGCGGGAAATCACCGCGGCGGCGAACATGATTGACTCGGAGTTGCGAATCGCCCCGGAAGATGCCGGCGAATCGCGTGTCGGTGCTCTGCGAATACTGGCTCGTTGAGCCACTGCTTGCCGAGTTCAAGGTCTCCGGGGACGACCTGCGAGTGGATGTGGTGGCCGTCGCGCTGTGGCATCGTCGATAGCACTTGATCGTCAACGAAAGCCGATCGGTGTCTGGGTTCGCTTCACTCGACAATCTCGCGGACGACTCGTAGAAACCGATGACATGACAACCGACCTTGCCGCGACGATGACGCCGGAAGAAGCCGAATTGCTGGAGCGCAAAGCGGAACTCGAACGTCTCGCGGCGATTCTGGCGCAGAAAGAGCTCGATCGGGAAGATTTGAGTCTCTCCGTCGCTCGCTTCGAGCAGCGGTACTTCGCGGAACTCGGCCCGCGATCGCGGAACAGCATGCCCAGCGGACACCGCAAGATCCGCAGTAGCAGGCTCAGGCGCGGGTCGCTCGAGAAGAAGCGATTAGCAACAGCCAACGTCGATTTCCAATGGGGCACCCGAACGTTGCTCGGATCGTGGTGTGACGAAACTCCGTGGTTGGGGTACGATATTTCCCGAATGATGGCTCACAGGTGACTTGGCCGGAGGAATTCCCATGCGAACTCTCACGTTCGACGAGCAGTTGGAATTGAATCGGAGCGCCTATGAGCGGGCTCGGGAAGAGATCGAACGAGCGGGACCGGGGCATTACGTCGCGATTGCGTCAGGGCGGCTGTTGGCCATTACGAATGACTTCTCATCGGCCGCCGCCGTCATTGCCAATTTGCGGCCGCCACCGGAGCATTTCTTGGTGTTTCCGTCAGAAAGCCAGCCGATTTTCGAATTCGTCGAATCTCTGGGGGGAGCATACACACGATGCCAGCGTTGACTTGGCGCGCGGTTCGAGGAGCTCAGGCGTGGGTCGCTCGCGAAGAAGCGAACCAGAGCGCCCAGGAATACCACCACAGCCATCACGCCCCCGAACTCCCCCCAGAAACCGACGCGCCGTCGGCGGAGACCAAGGCGCTGTACAAGAAGATCGCCGTCAAAATTCATCCGGACAAGGGGACTGACGAGCGTACCAAGCAGATTCGCGGAAAGTCGACCGCGGAACTCAACGTCGCCTACGAACGCAATGTTGTGCCACGCATGGAGCACATCTTGAATTCTGTGAAGGCTGGGAATCACCGTCTGTTGACAACAGGCAAACACTCCGGTCAGGCGATATCATCATCGGCGGGAGTAAGTTGAAGACCGATGGATTTGAACCAACAAAAAGCGCAGTTCAGCCTTGCCTATGTGCATGCCATCTCGGCTGCGGCGGGAGCGAAGTTGTTTCGCTGTGATGTGGACGATGAGAGCGTCGATATCACTGTGGGGCTGACGGGTGGCGCTGGAACGGTTCGTTCGCCGCGGCTGGACATCCAATTGAAATGCACCGAACAAGACTTTTTGCGATCCGATGGCGTCCATTTTCCGCTGAATGAGGAAGAACTATGACGACCTGCGAGCGGTGGATTTCTTGGTTCCGAAGGTTCTGGTGGTGCTCATGGTGCCGGACAATCTCGCCGCTTGGATCACGACCACCCCGGAAGAGCGGTTGTGTTTGCATCGCTTCGCGTGGTGGATGAATCTGGCTGGTGCCGATGAACGACCGGATGTCGACAAGGCAACGGTTGTGCTGCCACGCGGTCAAGTGTTTCATGTCGAGGCATTGCGCGACATCCTCACGAAGGTTGGCCGAAAGGAGCGACCATGAATTACGAATCCGCGACCATCGACATCGTGCGGCACTTCAAGCCGCTGGACGTTTCTTCCTATCTGCGATTGCACGGTTGGAGGCAAATCGATGTCGAGCCCAATCGGTTTGCGACCTGGGCGAAGGCCAATGCGGCACGCGGTGACTTCGAGGTGTTGCTGCCGCTCGCGACGACATTTCGTGACTTCGCGCAGCGTGTTCACGAGTTGCTCGACACGCTCAGGGCGGAAGAGCAGCGTCCCGCCGAAGAGATTGTCGAAGATTTGACGTCACCACACGCCGATGTTGTGCGAGCACGACTCGCTCCCGATGGCAGTCTGGACGGCACATTGCCGTTGGATTCGGGAGCCGGCGTCTTCCAGCAGATGCGGGACTTGATGCTCGCCGCCGCGTGTGCCGCCTGGGCACCGCGCTCCGTCTTTGCCAAACGGAAACCAGACCAAGCGATGCAATTTGTTCGCGACGCTCGCATCGGCCAGACGCGACGCGGCAGCTATGTCGTGACGGTCCTTTGTCCGGTGCCGCCCACATTGACGACCACGAACGGGCGCTTGATTGACGACGAAACCGAGCCGTTCTCAAGAAAGGCGACGCGAATGCTGGCCACGGCATTGAATGCCACCGCACGGGGCGTTGAAGAAGCCGCCGCCACAGGCACGCTCGATGCGCTCTCACGGGCAGTGGAGTCCGGTGTCAGCGCCAACTTGTGCGATGCCATCCTCGGCATCAATCGCTCGGCGGGGAATGAAGGAATCGAATTCTCATTCTCTTGGGCGGCGTCGCGCGAAGCGCCTGTCAACCTGCCGGCGAAACTCCGGCTGGCGGCCGATTCGATGCCCTACCTGGAAGAAGTTTCCCGCTGTTTCCGTCAGACCGCTGAAATCGAGGATGTCGAAGTTTTGGGACTGGTCCAGAAGCTGGAGCGACTCGGCACCGAGAACACGGGCAAGGTCAAAATCGTTGGGACGGTGGATGGCGACCGCCGCACCATCTACGCCGATCTGACCGGGAACGATCATTCGCTGGCGATACGCGCCTACGAGAACCGGCTGCCGATCGCCGGTACTGGAGAATTGGTTCGCGAGGGAAAGTCATACCGGTTGAAGAACCCGCGCGGCTTTCGGCTGCTGGACGAAACGGAAACATGATCCCAGCCCGCACTCGCCACATGGTGACGTTGCCAGCCTCAAACAAGATCGCATTCGAGACATGACAACCGACCTCGTTGCGACGATGACGCCGGAAGAAGTCGAATTGCTGGATCGAAAAGCGGAGCTCGAACGTCTCTCGGCGATTCTGGCGCAGAAAGAGCTCGATCGGGAAGATTTGCGGCTCTCCGTCACTCGCTTCGAGCAGCGGTACTTCGCGGAACTCGGCCTGCGGTATGTCGCACTCGATGACCTCCGCGCCCAGATCGCGGAACAGCGCGCCCAGCGGACACCGCAAGATCCGCAGTCGCAGGCGCAGGCGCGGGTCGCTCGCGAAGAAGCGAATCAGAGCGCCCAGGAATACCACCACAGCCATCACGCCCCCGAACTCCCCCAGGAAACAGACGCGCCGTCGGAGGAGACCAAGGCGCTCTACAAGAAGATCGCCATCAAAATTCATCCGGACAAAGGGACGGACGAGCGTTCCAAGCAGATTCGCGGAAAGTTGACCGCGGAACTCAACGTGGCCTACGAACGCAATGATGTGCCACGCATGAAGCAGATCCTCGACGAGTGGGAGAAAAGCCCTGAGACTGTGCCCGGCGACGGGACCGTGCCGGAACTTGTCCGAACGATCCGAGCGATTGCTCAGGTGAAGCGACGAATCGCGGAAATCGAAAAGGAAATGTCCGAGATTGTTGGCTCAGAAATCCATCAGTTGATGGTCACGGTTCGCGAAGCCGATTCCGCCGGGCGAAACATCTTGCATGAGATGGCCAAGTCCGTTGACGCAGAGATTCTCCAAGCCCAAGACGCACTGAAGGCATTGAGAAGGTAAACCATGCCGCATCCTAACGAGAGCCGCGAACTCAGCACCGTCGTCGAATCACAGGATTTGTCTCGACAGAAAGCCTCGTCCAGTTTGGTGCGCCGTGGATTGCAGGAGATTACCCGTCTTTCACGTTCCGAAGGCACTACGCTGATCGAGGTGCCACACACCACTTTAACGGCGACTGTAGCTGCGAGCGGCCTTTCCAGCGTATTGCCGGCAGACTACACGAGCCGGATTGGAATGCGCCTCAAACTCATCCCGCCCGGCGAATTCCAGATGGGTTCGCCGGATTCCGAGGACGAGCACTGGTGGACAGTTGGAGTGCTTGTTCATCGTGTCAGAATCAGCAAATCGTTTTACATGGGAGTGTACGAGGTCACGCAGGACGAATACCTTACCGTCATGGGGAAAAATCCGAGTAAGTTCTCCGATTCGGGCGGAATGGACACCAAACGGTTTCCGGTAAAGTACTGTGAGTTCTGGATGAAGCTGACTTCTGGCGGCGGAATGGACACCAAACGGTTTCCGGTAGAGCACGTGACCTGGTTCGACGCCGTTGAGTTCTGCAACAAGCTCAGCCTTATTGACAATCTAACACCCCTTTACGGCCTGACCAACGTGGAGCGCGACATCGAGGAGCCCGACCACATCATATCGGCAACAGTCGAGCTACAGTTCGGTATGGGTTATCGTTTGCCGACCGAAGCCGAGTGGGAGTACGCATGCCGAGCCGGCACCAAAACGCCATTCCATTTCGGCAGCGTGCTCAACGGCGACAAGGCCAACGTGGACGGCAACGCCCCTTATGGCACGACATGCAAAGGCACATACTTGCAACGGACCACTGCCGTCGGTTCGTACCCGTCTAATGCGTTCGGACTGTTCGACATGCATGGCAACGTGTTTGAATGGTGCGACGACTTTTGGGATACAAAAGCCTATTCAAAGCGTTCGGGTATCACCACAGACCCGCGCGTGACGACTGACATCGACGGTTGGCGCGTTTTGCGTGGCGGCGCATGGCGCAACAATCCCAACTTCGCCCGATCCGGCTCCCGCTTCGGGAACCCGTCCGCCGCGTTTGACGACTTCATCGGTTTTCGAGTGTGTCGTCCGTCTTTGGCTTGAGGACTTAGTACGCATGGTTGACATGCCCTGACGATCGGAAACATCGGGAAGTGCGTGGAGCACTTGGCCAAATTGCACTTTTACTTCGACAGTTGTTCCCACGACTGTCTCAATGCACGATAGTGACTGAAGACGGCTATGCTCTCCCAAGAACATCTCTTGCGCTTCATTCAGACATCGGGTGAAAGCTCCAGCATCGACGCCAAAGGCCCAATTGAATGGGATGGTGGCATCAATTCTGCGGCTCTGGCAAAGGATATCGTCGCATTCGCAAACTCGCGGGACGGCGGTGTTATCGTCATTGGGAAAAGCGAGGGTGACGATGGCAAGTTCCAATTCGACGGCCTGTCAGTTGAGCAAGCAAGTTCTTTTGAGACAACAAAAATCGCTGCGTGGATCAACGCACGCTTTCAACCGCCCGTGAGCGTTGTTTGCTACCACCAAGACTACGAAGAGCGACGGTTCGTGATTCTCGTGGTCGATGAGTTCAGTGGGGAACGGAAAAGGGGTCTGGGGAACGGAAAAGGGGTCTGGGGAACGGAAAAGGGGTCTGGTCTCATTGATCATGGTCCGAGCGGGCAAATCGTCACCTGAGGCAAGCCGCTTGTCGAATTCACGACGGTCGACACTGCGCGACTTCCCCTGAGAATCCTTCACCACGAGCAATTCCAAACGCCGCTGTTTGGACGAAGAAAGCCCGACGAAATCCGGTTCGTCGTTGAGGCCGGATCCGTCACACGC
>JAYVSP010000145.1:0-7173 GCA_043775215.1 Planctomyces sp.
TCATGCCGCCGTCGTCGGTTTACACAATGGAATTCTGGTGTTGCGGCATGAAAAAGACTCCCGACCCCGTTGGCATCTTCCGAGCTATTTCAAGTCTTCCGGCTTCAGGTTCTTCGTAAACGACCCGAAGCCATAACGCAACGGCTTGAAGTCACCAACGACATCGACCGTTGATTTGTCGGCGATCTTGTCTTCCATCGACAAGCACCAGTAGCAGGCATTGACGATCATTCGACGTGTGCCCTCCCACAGCAAATCCTCCGACGCTCCCATTGTGGTCGTGAAGACGCGAGCCGTTTTGCCCGATTCCCCTTTGTACGTTTTGGTCCAAGCAACGGGCATCATCGGGTCGTTCTTTTTGCCTTCGACCGGCTTGCTGTCATCTTTCAAAGTCTCGGTCACTTGACCGAGCACCAGCGGCTGGCTGTCACCTTGGAGCGGCAAGTTGACGGTGTAAACATCGGTCGTGCCGAAGATGTCGCCGTTTTTGATCCCGCGCAGAATCGGGTGTGCCTCTTGACCGGCCGCGATGATACCGCGAGTCCCTTCGACCTTATGATGACCGTGATGGTTGACCCACGTCTCACCGAGCACCTGCCGGCCAAAGCCTTTTTCATAATCCTTTCCGCCGTAGGTCCATGTGTACTTCTCAAACTTACGGCCTTTAGGAATGTTGAAAGAGTGGGTCGAAGTTCTCAGGCCGATGACCGGCTTGCCCGATTCGACGTAATCGACGATGGGCTGCATCTGCTCGTCCGGCAAATTGCGGAACCGCAACCCGAAGACCGCCAGATCGGCCGTCTTTAGAGCCTCTGTCCCAGGAATGTTCGTCTGATGATCCGGCTTGATCGTGCCGTCGGCCGGATCAATCGCAAATAACACGGTGCATTTGAAGCCATGCTGCTTCGATAAAATCTTCGCCAACTGCGGCAGGGCCTCTTCCGATCGGTACTCATCGTCGCCGCTGATCAGCACGATGTGCTGTCCCTTGCCTGGCCCATCGCCACCCTCGAAGACGAGCCACGGGTCGGCGGCGCGAACAGAAGTTGTGAGCAAACCCAAAACGGTCACGAATAGAGCCAGACTAAGTTTCACGGGGCGACCTCTCATCGGGGAAATCTGAAAGTTGTGACATTCGCGATTTCAAATTTGAAATCCTGCGAGGCACATCGTTTCAACCCGAAGCCGTCCAAGCAAGGCACGGAAGGTGGCGGCTCAGAGAATGGCGAACTCACGTATCAACAAACGGCTCTTGATCGCTTGGTCAATTCATTTCCAGATTAGCCAAATCCCAACCCGTTTTTGGCAAACCGCACGAGCAACATTCAAGTGGGATTGTCGCGGCCGTTTCCAATGCCGGCGGCCAGTGCGCGGCGACATTGGAAAAGCAGGAGGCTGGCAGGGCGAAGCCAGCAACGGAAGGGGTCGTGCGTTCAAAATTCAAAATCGGCGGAGAGCACGCGGTGAGTCCTCGGACGATTTCCAACCACCGATTTTGAATTTTGAACGCACGACCCTTGGGCAACTCGTCACACCGGTTTTGTTGCGTGAGGCTTGAGTTGGCGCATGCTGTGGTTGTTCTGTCGTCGACGGACGAGTGGCACACCCAGAGCAATGGGATGGGCGTGGAACCGGAGTACCACGCCCTTCCAACTTGCTTCAACGCACATCCTTGACCATCGCCAAACACCGCCTCAGACTGCTAACACTAAGTTCAACCGTCAGACTGTCTGCGGCTTACGTTCGACTGGGAGATTCGTGATGAAGGTTTTAGTCATCGGCCAAGGGGGCCGAGAACACGCATTGTGCTGGAAGTTGAAAAACTCGCCGTCGGTCGAGCGGGTTTATTGTGCTCCGGGTAATGCCGGCACGGCGCTGGAAGCGACCAACGTGGATATCGGCGCGACTGATGTGGACCGCTTGGTGAAGTTTGCAAAGTCAGAGCGGATTGACCTGACCGTCGTCGGCCCGGAGGCATCTTTGGTTGCCGGCGTCGTGGATGCTTTTCAAGCGGCGAATCTGCGGATCTTTGGGCCAACGAAATCGGCGGCGGAATTGGAAGGCAGCAAGATCTTTTCGAAAGAGCTGATGCGCAAGGCCAACGTGCCGACCGCCGAGTTTCACTCGTTCAGCCGGTTTCAAGATGCGGTCACATACCTCGAAGACCGCGAGGAAACACCACTCGTCGTGAAGGCGGACGGGCTCGCGTCCGGTAAGGGAGTTTTCGTCTGCAAGAATCGCGACGAGGCTCTGAGTGCGGCCAAGCAGATCATGCTCGAACAAGCCTTCGGGGCATCGGGGGCGAAGATCGTCATTGAGGAGTGTCTGACCGGCCACGAGGCGAGTATCCTGGCGATCGTTGACGGCAACACGATCCTGCCGCTTGAAGCATCGCAAGATCACAAACGCGCGTTTGACGACGACACCGGCCCGAACACCGGCGGGATGGGTGCGTACTGCCCGACTCCGATCGTCACCGACGCGCTGATGGATGAACTTGTTGAGAAAGTGCTGGTTCCGACCGTCCACTTCATGAACGTCGAAGAGCGGCCGTTCAAAGGCTGCCTCTACGCCGGCATCATGATCACAAATCAAGGCCCGCGAGTCCTTGAATTCAATGTCCGTTTTGGCGATCCCGAAACGCAACCGGTGCTGATGCGGTTGAAGTCCGATCTTGGCCTGCTGCTCAAAGCGGCGGCCGACGGCAAACTCGCGGAGTTCGGTGTCCCCGAATGGGATCCGCGACCCGCGGTTTGTGTCGTGATGGCCGCCGAAGGCTACCCCGGCACCGTCAAGAAGGGTGCCGTGATTCGCGGTTTGGGCGAAGCGGCCGAGATCGCGGACACGAAAGTCTTCCATGCGGGAACGACTCGCAATGGCGACGACATCGTTACCGACGGCGGCCGAGTGCTGGGCGTCACAGCGCTGGGAGCTGACTTCGGCGAAGCCAAACTCAAAGCTTACCAAGCGGTGAAGTGCATCCGTTGGCAAGGCGCGTGGTGCCGTAAGGATATCTCGGATCGCGCGCGAACGTATTCCACGCGCGAGCCGGAATAGCACCTCGATGAGTTTCTCGGAGGGTTGACACACCCGCTTGTCGGGGCGAACGGCGTGCTGCCGTTCGGTGAGTCTCCGTGGGGCGTCGGCATCCCCCTTTTTGGTGAGAGGACGGGAACGGAGTAAAAACGATTGACCGCAAAGACGCGAAGGACGCAAAGAGAATTCCTCTATCTGATCTCTTCGCGCCTTCGCGGTCACAAAATGAGTCGATCGAATCCTCTCGAACGAATTCGCCTCGGCTTCATCAGTGCCGGAGTCCCAACTTCGTCGAAGCCGCTCGTTACATGCGAAAGATGCAAGCGATCCACGATTCTGCGTGAGAGTCACATATCGTGAGTAGATTCATGATGATTCGGCATCGTTTTGGATCATTCGTCCTGGCGGGCGCTTATTGAAGTTGCGCAGTTTGATGACCGAAATATCAATCAAACATTGTGAGAAATCAGACCCCCATGATCTCGGATTGTCTTCATCCGTGTGGGCCTCCTATCCGTGTGCTTGTCGTTGGCGTGCAATGGCTCAAAAATCCGACGAACGCGAACCACAAGCACACGGATAGGAAGCCCACACGGATCAAAAGCAGAGCGATTTGCGTTCGATCCGCCGTTGCTGCACTGACTCTGTGACAAATACAACAATTCATCGAAATCTCGAGCCGGCTTCGCAGTGGGCATCGGCGTGGGTTTGGGTGTTGGTGTTGTCGTGGCTTTTGGAACCGGCGTCGGTGCTGGCTTTGGAGTGGGCATCGGTGCCGGATTTGGCGTCTTCATCGGCGCCGGTTTCTGAACGGGCAGCGGTGCTGGATTGGGTTTCGGCTGAGCGGGCTTTCCACCGGGCGCGGTCCCAGGAGCCTTGGGATCAGGCGTTTTCTTTTGGTCGGCTTGCGACGACGATAGCCCAACGGGGATGAATCCTACGACCATCACAATGACAAGGATTCGACGCATCGCCTCAATCTCCCAATGGCTCTGTAAGTTCTGTTGCGGGCGTTCCTATTTTCCGCCCTTCATTTTCCGCCAACCGTTTCGCGAATCAGCGTGCTGACAAAAAATGGAGGGCGGAAAATGAAGGGGGCAAACTGTACCGCTCAGGTGCCTAACCCCGGCAGACCCCGGCGCAGGCCGAATGTTCCAGGCAGCCCGCGGCAGTTTCAAGATCAGCACGGTCATTCGATGGGGCCAGCGGTAAACGCGACCGGTTGGGCGGCGAAAAAATTGTCGAAGATTGCGCCGTCTACTTCGTTGAGGCTCCGTTGGAAGCGGTCGATGAACTCGTGCAGGCCTGACTGGATAATGTCGGCGGCTTGAGTGAATTCAAACTCGGCACGCAGCCGGCCGAGCAGCTTTTCGGCACGAATCTGAAACGTTCCTTCGGCCGAACCAGTGATGGCTCGCAACGATTCCTCAGCACGGTTCAGGCAGAAGCGGACGGAACGTGGGAAATCGCGATCAAGCATGAGAAACTCGACCACATGATCCGGCGTGATGCGGCCTTGCCCGCGGCGGTACATTTCCAACGCGCTGGCCGACTTCAGCAAGGCTGACCACTGAATCACATCCAACGGCGTGCCGACTTCGGCCGAGGTCGGCAGCAGGATGAAATACTTCACGTCGAGAATTCGCGAGGTCTTATCGGCGCGTTCCAGATTGCGGCCCATGCGGGCGAAGTGCCACGCTTCGTTCTGCGACATCAGCGACTCGGTGATGCCGACGATCAATTGGCTGTAGCGTTTGACTTCGCTGAGGAACGCATTCGAGCGTTCCACGGCGTCCTCGACGGCGGCGCCGCGGACAAAGAGATAATACTTGTTGAGTTCTTCCCACAGTTCGGAAGGGAGACTGCCGCGGATCGTGCGGGCGCTTTCGCGGGCGGAATACAGGCAGGAGACGATCGAATTCGGATTCTCGTGATCGAACGTCAGGAACCGCCAGACGCCATCTCGCGATGGAAAGCCATATCGCTCGGTGAACTGTTTGTGATCGCCGGTTGTGGCAACCAGCGGCTCCCACTGCTGATTGATGCTGTCGCCCAGGTCGAGCGTCAGGTGCATGTTGACGTCCAGAAAGCGCGCGACATTCTCCGCCCGCTCGATATAGCGGCTCAGCCAGAAGACGGAATCGGCCACTCGGCTTAGCATCGGTATCGGATCTCTGTTGTGATGGGACTTATGGGAAGTATGAGATTTATGGGGCAATGATGTTGTGATTACTGACTATTGCTCACTGGCTACTGGTTACTCAGTACTCTGCTGTTGCTGTTGCTGCTGCTGCCATTGATTCGCTTGCTCCGCGATTACCCAGGTGTCCTTGCTACCGCCGCCTTGCGATGAGTTGACGATCAGCGAACCTTTCTTCAAGGCGACTCGCGTTAGGCCACCGGGCAGTACAAAGATGTCTTGGCCGTAGAGGATATACGGACGCAAATCAACGTGCCGGCCTTCGAGGTGGTCGTCCACGACGGTCGGCACACGCGACAAATTGAGCACTGGCTGCGCGATGTAATTTCGCGGGTTTGCTCGGATTTGAGCCGCACACTCGCGAAGTTCGTCGGCGGTCGCTTTCGGACCGATCAGAATGCCGTAACCGCCCGATTCGTTTGTCGGCTTCACGACCAGTTCCGACAGGTGGCTCAGCACGTATTCCAGATCTTCGGGATCCCAGCAAATGCGTGTCGGCACGTTATTCAGGATTGGCTCTTCGCCGAGATAGTACTTGATGATCTTGGGCACATAGGCATACACGGCTTTGTCATCCGCGATGCCAGTTCCCGGAGCGTTTGCCAACGTCACGCGGCCGTTGCGGTACACGTCCATCAATCCCGGTACGCCCAGCGCCGAGTCTGGTCGGAACGTTTCGGGATCCAGGAACGTGTCGTCGATGCGGCGATAGATCACATCCACTCGCTGCAAGCCTTTCGTCGTCCTCATGCAGACGTAACCATCAGACACAATGAGATCCGAGCCTTCGACCAATTCCACGCCCATCTGCTGCGCGAGGAAGCTGTGTTCGAAGTATGCCGAGTTAAAGATGCCGGGCGTCAGCACCACGACGTTGGGGACGTGGCCATTTGCCGGCGCGACATGTTGCAGTGTCGCCAGCAGCCGTTCGGGGTAGTCCTCGACCGGCTGAATGCGCAGGCCGCCGAAGATCTGCGGGAAGGTCCGCTTCATGACCTCGCGGTTCTCGATGACATACGAGACTCCCGACGGACACCTCAAGTTGTCTTCGAGCACATAGAACTGTCCGTCGCCATCGCGGACCAAGTCGGTTCCGACAACATGGCACCACACGCCGCCGGGCGGTTTCAAGCCGATGCACTGCTTGAGATAGCACGGGGCCGAGAAGACCAACTCGGCCGGCACGACACCGTCGTTGATGATTCGCTGCTCGTTATAGACATCGTTGATGAACAGATTCAGGGCGAAGATGCGCTGCCGGAGTCCGCGTTCGATCATCGCGAATTCAGAACCCTCAACGATGCGCGGCACGATATCGAACGGCCAAACTTTCTCGGTTCCCGCAGCGTGGCCATAGACAGCGAACGTGATGCCCATATTGAGCAGCGTCAGTTCCGTGGCCTTCTGACGTACGACCAGTTCGCCATCGGAGAGAGCCGTCAGCCGATTCGCCAACGCCTCCGCTCGCGAGCGAGGGGATCCCTGCTCGTCGAACATCTCGTCGTAAAACCCGTCGGTCTCGTAATTTTCCAGACGCATGATGACGCTCCATCGACGACGTCGCCTGCGATCAAGCCGGGAAGGATGTCGTGTCTGACGCTTCAAAGCAAGCGGCATACCGGAGTCGGACAGCAAACTCGGATCACCCTCAAGAGTGTCACGGGGCGGTCAAATGGCCGGAAGATTTGCAGATTTGACACCGTGGATGATCTCGCAGTGCCTGACGCCCCATGAGTGCTCGTCGTTCGGGGTTGTCGGACTTGCGAGCAATCTGCCAACGAATGAGGCAGCCGGAGGCAGAGCTCCCTAGGGGTGCGAAAACTTTGTGGTGCGCCGCTCCGCGTTGCAATTCATGACGCAGAGCGTCGTGCCGCACTGGTGCGTCTTCAAGACTACGAATTCGGGTTCATGTGAGTGAGCGGCAAGGCTGACGCCGG
>JAYVSP010000146.1:0-4806 GCA_043775215.1 Planctomyces sp.
GGCTTCGCCCTGGGCTTTCGAGTTGCACCCCTTTGGGGCGAAAAACAAGACTGCGCAACTTCAAAACTGGCGCTTCGGGTTAGTGTGGGCCAGGCAAATTTGCCGCACCCCCCGAAATCGTGTCCAAATTATTCCACTTTGCTCTCTGGCAGACAGAGTCGCCGATCTTCACAATGCTCGTTCAATCACATCTCGACAGAAAGTGTCACAATGTCTGACCGGTGGATCGCCGACCGCATGCATCTGATTGACGCATCCGGCATTCGTAAGGTGTTTGACCTTGCGGCGAAGATGAAAGACCCGATCAACCTGAGCATCGGGCAGCCGCATTTCGACACTCCAGAGCCGATCAAGCAAGCGTTGTTTGCCGCAGTCAACGCGGGCAAGAACGCCTATGCCCAAACGCAAGGCATCGCCCCGCTGCTGTCGAAGTTGCAGGACCAGATCGACGCGAATTATGGACATCCCGACCGAAAGGTATTCGTGACCAGCGGCACCAGCGGCGGATTGATGCTCGCGCTGTTGGCGCTGGTCAATCCGGGGGACGAAGTCATTGTCTTCGATCCATACTTTGTGATGTACAAACACCTGACATCGGTCGCCGGCGGCAAGGTTGTGCCAGTCAATACGTATCCCGATTTTCGATTCGACGCGGCAAAGGTCCGCGCCGCGATCACGCCCCGCACGAAAGTCATCCTCTGCAACAGCCCCTGCAATCCGACCGGATATGTCGCCAGCGAATCAGAGCTGCGCGAACTGGCCGAACTGGCGGCCGAGCGAGACATCGCGTTCATCAGCGACGAGATTTATCGCTCGTTCTGCTACGACGAGCCGTTCATCAGCCCGGCCAAATTCAATTCACAAACGATCGTGATCGACGGCTTCAGCAAGTCACATTCGATGACCGGCTGGCGGCTCGGCTGGATGCACGGCCCAGAGAACTTGATGCAGCAGATGATCAAGTTGCAGCAGTTCTCGTTCGTGTGTGCTCCGCATCCCGTGCAGTGGGCTGGTTTGTCGGCACTGGATGTGGACATTTCCGAATCGGTCAACGAATACCGCCGCAAGCGTGACTTTCTGCTGCGTGAACTCAGTCTGCACTATGAAATCGCTCACGCGGGCGGAGCCTTTTACCTGTTCGTTAAAGCTCCGTGGGGCACTGGCACGGAGTTTGTTGCCGAAGCGATCCAGCACAACTTGCTGATCATTCCGGGGAACGTCTTCAGTTCCCAAGACACTCATTTTCGCATTTCGTACGCCGCCGATGACCGGACTTTGGAACGGGGCGTCGAAGTGCTCAAACGTCTTGCGAATCGGGTCTAAAGACGCTGCGGTGACTTATCACATGCTGGCCGCTTGTGGCTACGTTTTGGGCGCGAACCCGCGGCGCAGGGTATTCTCGGTGACACTAATCGGCACGACGAACTGCATGAGGTAATCGGGGCCGCCCGCCTTCGTGCCGATGCCGCTGAGTTTGTAGCCGCCAAACGGTTGTCGATTCACCAGCGCGCCGGTGATCGGACGGTTGAGATACAGGTTGCCGACTTGCAGTTCGCGCCGGGCTCGTGCGAGGTTTGCAGGACTGCGGCTATACAGACCGCCGGTCAGAGCAGAGTCGGTGTTGTTCGAGATGCCGATCGCTTCGGCGAGGTCTTTTGCTTTCAACACGCACAGTACCGGGCCGAAGATTTCTTCTTGGGCCAATCGGGAATTCGGATCGACATCGGCGAAGACGTGCGGGGCGATGTAGTGTCCTTCCTTCGCGAGCTTGCTGGGAACTTCCCCTGCCACGGCAACTCGACATTCTGCTAATCCGATCGCGATGAACTCGGCGATGCGTTCGCGAGCGTCATCATCAATCACCGGACCGACGAACGTGCCCGGCTCTTCGGCCGGGCCGACCTTCAAGCTCTTCACCGCCCCGGTCAGGCGTTCGAGGAACAGGTCATAGACCCCTTCCAGCACAATGACTCGCGAGCAGGCCGAACACTTCTGCCCGGAATATCCGAACGCCGATTGCACGACTCCCTGGACTGCCTCATCCAAGTCGGCGTCGTCGTCGATGAGGATCGCGTTCTTGCCCCCCATCTCGGCGATGACCTTCTTGACACTGCCGTGCCGAGCATCCGTCGAAGCCGCTTGCCGATTGATCTCCAGCCCGACCGGCCGCGAGCCGGTGAAGGCGATGACATCCACATCCGGGCTTTGAACCAGAGCCGGACCAATCTCCTCACCGATGCCCGGCAGGAAGTTGACCACGCCGTCGGGCAGTCCGGTTTCGATGAGGATTTCCATCAGCTTGGCCGCGACAACCGAAGACTGTTCGGCCGGCTTGAGGACCACCGTGTTGCCTGTCGCCAGTGCGGCAACCGTCATGCCGGTGAGGATCGCCAGAGGGAAGTTCCACGGCGCGATGACCGCACACACTCCGCGAGGCCGGTAGAAATAACTGTTCTCTTCGCCGGCGAGATCACATGGCCGCGGCTGCGACATCACGATCGCTTGCTCGGCATAGAAGCGGCAAAAGTCGATCGCTTCGGCCACGTCGGCATCGGCCTCTTCCCAAGGTTTGCCAACCTCGAAGACTTCCCACGCGGCGAGTTCAAAACGCCGCTCTTGAAGTTGCTTGGCGACGAGGTCGAGATACTCCGCCCGATACTTCGGCTCGACGCGCGACCATTCGCGGAAGGCCTCTCGCGCGGCGAAGACGGCTGCCTCGGCATTCTCCGGTGACGCACACGCAACTTTGCCGACCATTTGGCTCTTGCGCGACGGATTCGTCGACACGATCGCCGCTTTCGTCTCGATCGCTCGGCCGTTGATCACCAGCGAATACTCTTCGCCAAGTTGGTTTTGAATGTCGTCGAGCGCCTCTTGGAAAGCCTTGCGATTTGCCGCTTGACTGAAATCGGTGGGAGGTTCATTGCGAAACATGGGAAGCTCGATTTTTGATTTTTGATTTTCGATTTTTGATGCTGGATATTCTTGAGTTGAGATTTCAGATTTCAAATCTGAGATTTCAGATTCTTGATGTGATATCCGTGATTTGAGATTTGAAATTGTTTCGTCCTCTGACCTCTGACCTCCGTCCTCTGACCTCTGACCTCCGTCCTCTGACCTCTGACCTCTGACTTCTGACCTCTGGCCTCTGACCTCTGACCTCTGGCCTGTTGGCGGACGCATCAACTCTTCAGCCGACACGCTCTCGGTCAGGCTATGACGCAGGAACGAATCGTTGCTCGTGTTCTCGAGAAGGCGGCGGACGAGGTACGCCATGCCGGGGATCAGCTCGCCAAACGGCGTGTAGATGCGGACGCGATGCCCCATCTCGGCGAAAAGCTGAGCTTGTTCCGCTGCCATGCCGTAAAGCATCTGAATTTCGTACGCACCGATCGGTACTTTGAGCTGTCTGGCCCAGGCAATTCCAGCAGCCAAACTGCGCAGGTTGTGACTCGCCAGAGCCGGGCGCAGCAACTCGTAATTCTCCAGCAGCAGTCGCGATAACCGCTCGAAGTTCGCGTCCGATTGCCACTTCTCTTGGAAGATCGGAACGGGCCAGCCTTGCAGGCCGGCGGATACGGTCTCGTAATCCCAGTAGGCTCCCTTTACCAGCCGCACAGTCACTGGAGTGCCGCGCGCCTTCGACCAGGTCAATAATGCTTGCAGATCACGCTCGGCATCGGGCAGGTAGGCTTGGATCACGATGCCGACATCGGCCATGTCGCGAAACTCTTTTTCCAACAGCACCTGCTGAAAAATTTCGAGAGTCAAATCTTTGAACGCGTATTGCTCCATGTCCACATGCACGTAGGCCCCGTGCTCGCGAGCCGCTCGCAAGATCGGACGCAGCCGAGACAACACTTCTTCCTTCGTGCCCCCAGAGTCCACCGGCCGAAAATTGCTGCACAAGGCGGACAACTTCAGTGACACGTTGACTCGCGGAATTTGGCCGAGGTGGTCGCAGTCTAACTGACAGTCCTCGGGCCATTGATTCACCTGCGCGGCGAGGCCGGAGATCAGATTCAAATATTGCTGCTGATAGGCGTCCGATTCCGAGTCGGAGATCGTCGCCTCACCCAGCAGATCGAGCGTGAATGCAAAGCCCTGTTTGCGAAGCTTGCCGACCGCCGTCAGGACTTCATCGACCGTCGAACCGGCGATGAATCGCTGGGCCATGCGAGTCGCATTCGACCGCGCGTTCACGGCCAAGGCGCGACCGAGCACGGTGTTCGGCTCGGCCCAATCCAGCACCAAGCGTGCCGCTCCAGGCAGGTGTGAACTGACCTCTTCAAAATACTCCTGCAAGTGCCGAGCAACTGCCGCATGCGTCTTCAGCCGCGGCAAGACATCGACGAAGCGGAACATCTGCACTTTGACCGATTCATCCGCCATCGCCCAAGACAGGATGCGGTCGTCCCACCACCGCCGCTCGAAGATTGATGCCTTGCGGCGATGCAGATGTTCCCACAGATAGCGGCCAACCTCTTGCGTGACCACTTCCACGCGAGCGTCCAGGTCAGCGGACGGTGCAGCAGCAGTTGAAGCAGACGGTTTCTTCTTGGCCACGAGCGTCGTTTCTCCATTCGCCGACCGCCAGCTTCGACAGAGCCTGTGCGACACGGCACAATGCTCCACTTCGCCAGCAGTCGCGGATCGGCGATTGTCGTGACCGGCCGCAGATTCGCAAGCAGTTCGTGGTATTGTGAAAGGCTCATTCGGTAATCCAGGGAGGTCACTTCGGGGAATATGTTTGCCACCGATGAAACACGGATTGAACACGGATCAGGACAGGAGGCAGGGAATTGG
>JAYVSP010000147.1:0-8891 GCA_043775215.1 Planctomyces sp.
GTGGCTGAAGGCGTTGGCCGTTCCCCGAGCGGGCGGCGAAGACATCACCAGCTTCACCGCCGTCCTGACCGAGGCGATCGCGCAATTGGCGGCCTTGCGCGAGCAATCTGCGATTCGCTGGTACGATTTGAGTCACTTCATGCTATCTTGGGCCACCAAACTGCGGACCAAAGAAGAATACCCACGAGTCATGGATTCTCTCCGTCAATCCCAGTTTTCCGAGGCTGAATTTCAGGAGATTCGAACCATGTCGCAAACATTCGCCGAAGCGTACATCCAAGAAGGTTTGAAAAAGGGACTGGAAAAGGGGCTAGAAAAGGGACTGGAAAAGGGGCTGGAACAAGGACGGGAACAGGGACTTTCGCGCGGCGTGATCATCGGCCACATCCAGGTCTTGCAATCGCTGCTGAATCAATCAGTCTCGCCCATGCACCACTTCGATGCTCAATCTCTCGACGAATTGCAACAGTTCGAGGTGGAACTGAAGGCTCAGTTGGCAAATCGGTCTTCATCACCGACTGCCTGACAACCAGGGCGGCGCTTCCGATGCTCGCTTGCCCTGAGCACGATCATCAACCGCTGTCCGCATAGCGCTGGCGACCAGACCCAAACCGCTCCCAGCCTGGGGCGTGAAGACGGAACATTCGCACCGTCCGTCTCGTATGTGACGGGCGGTCGGGGTGCCAATGCGGTGGCGGCGGGGGATTTCAACAACGATGGGCATCTCGACTTGGCCGTGACCAACGGCAAGTCGAACAACGTCGGCATTTTGCTGGGAGACGGCAGCGGCTCGTTCGCGCTGCATGGGACACTGGCAACGGGCCGCCAAGGTCGTCATCCAGTGGCGGCGTCCGTGGCGGATCTCAATCGCGATGGCATTGTGGACATAGTGACGGCCAACCGGAGCAGCCGCACGGTGTGTGTATTTCTGGGGACCGATGAGGCCAACTTTGGCGCGGTCACGACCTTCGCGACTGGACGAACCCCCAAGAGCGTGACCCTCAGCGACAAACAGCTTCAAGAAGTAACACGACACCCCCCACTGGCTGGTTTTGACTCATCAAAAGCGCCGATCAGGTGGCAACTCCAGCAGCCTGTTGAAATGCGGAGCGAGTGGCTCAATCTCGCACATTGCCCGGCGAAATGCCCGGCGAGCCGCCTGTGCTACGACTGCTTTTCCACGATGATGTCCGGCAGATTTTGCCGAAGTGCAGTGTCGCGAAAAACAGTTGATTCACTTAGTCGGCCTGCTAAGTACGACGTGTTTTGTTTGCGTGTCGTCGGACTCAACGATCTCGAAATGTGGCGTATCGAATCCCGATAGATCAACCAACCGAACGGATGCGGTTCTAATTGGTCCATCTATCTGGGAGAACCGCTCATGTCTCGTCTTTTCTCACGGACTCATCACCTGCTCGCCATTGCCAGCGCTGTGATGCTGACGCAATCTATGAGTGGTCCTGAGTGCTTCGCGCAACCGGCCGCACCGGTAAAGGCGAAGGGCACTCCCATTCCGGCTAGTCCGGCATTCGCCGACCCACCCATTCTGCCAACCAAACCCGATGCCCGGACGGCTCTGCCGAAGGCGTTTCGGAAGAAGTTGCTAGCGACCAATCCGCTGCTGCGGCCTCCATTCGCGGCGGCCGATCCGGACACGCTGAAAGGCATGGCGTCTGGAATCAAGGCGGTGGAATTGGACGCCCCCAATCGAATTCTGGCGGTCCAGTACCTGGGGACCGTAGATTGCGCGACGTATCCGCAAGCGCAAGACATGTTGATTCAGACGATGCAGGAAGATCCGATCGAAGAAGTGCGGTATGAAGCCGTGCTGGCCCTGCGGGCGATGTTGACTCACGGTTGCTGCAATCTCGACACGGGTTGCGAATGTGAATCGTGCGCGGCCAAAAAGAAGATCGCCGAAGAAACCAAGCAGCATGCCGCGAAGGCCCAAAAGAATCATGAGAAGCCCAAAGTTCTCAATCCGGATCTCCTCGATCGCAAACGCTTCAAGCCGGTCAAATCCGCGCCGCAAGAACGCCGCTATGACTGCTGCCGAGGCTGCTGCAATGACAAAGTGATGAACGCTCTTGCCAAAGTGGCGTATGAAGCGGATGAATTCGGCTGCTGTCTGGAACCCTCCGAGCGAGTTCGAAACGCCGCGGCAATGGGCCTCTGCCTGTGCCGATGCACGCCGGCTCCGATGAACTATGGCGTACCCAGCATTCCTCCCGTCCCTGTGAACAAAGAGGAAGTTGATCAACCAACGAAGGAGGAGACAGCGCCGCCTCCGGCCTCGGACAGCAACAGCGCCAAAACCGTGCGACCCATTCGCCAAGTCTCGTCCACATCGAACATCACTCCGCCCAACGGTCAACCGAAGACAATCGAAGCGCTGGGCGGAAACTGCATCGTGGGTCTGAAAGCCCGTCAGTTTGAGCCGGCCAAACCAGAGTTTTGGTCGGTGTTTGAAGAACGGACCTACTTCTTTGCCAGTGCCGCAGCCAAAGCGGAGTTCGACCGGAATCCCACCGCGTACGTTCCAGCTTATAGCGGACTCGATCCCGTGGAGTTCATGGTATCCCGCTCCAAGATTGAAGGTCAGTTCCTGCGAGAGTTCGACGGTCAGTTCTACCTGTTCGCGACCAAAGAGAACTGGGAAACGTTCAAAGCCAAACCAGCTCGTTTTCAAGTTGCCCCACGCTAGGTGAGCGTGGGAGGTGAGCCCACTGATGTGTCGTGCGCGTCACCGATTTGGCTTCACTCCATTTAGAATCGTTTGCCTCTGGGGGATGACCCCTGCTCGCCACTGATTTTCACGGAAGCAGATTTCATGAGCAAGTTTTGGAAATGCTGTGCGTGGAGTCTCTCGCTGTCCCTGATGGCGACATCCCTGATGGGTGGCGAGGCGGTCAAGACGACCAATGCCCGCTTTGCCGATCGCCAAGTCAACCTGGCTCCGGCGACTGACTCGGGTGAAGACCTGTTTGACACGCACTTGATCAGCCGCAGCCAAGAATCGGCGTATGAAACGCCACCACCGGCCCCGGCTGCGGTTTCAGCACCGCGGTGTACCGACAGGCTGTACCGGGATAACAGCCAAATGCCGTTTGACTCGTCGGCATCTCAGAGTCCTTGGCCCAACTCCGACACATCGGCGATGTCGAATAACTCATTCGGGAGTCTTTCGGCCGGGCAGGGCTTGTTGACCGCTCAAACTGACGTGCCGACCATGCTTAATCCCGGTGGGTACATCGACAATGCCCAGATTCGCAACATCTTTCGGCTCCGATTCGATGCCGGTTTTGACCTGAATCGGCCCGACCGCGCCGAATATTTCTATGGTTCGTGGGGCGAACTGAGTGATCATCCACATGGCATCAAAAATGAAAACAAAATCCTGCCCGCGCCCCACAATCGTGGTCCGCTCAGATCCCCACAGTCTGTGAATTACCAGGAAGCGAATGCTTATATTGAGTTGCAATCCTCCGATCGCCTGTCGGTTTTCGCCGAACTCCCCTTTCGTTTCGTTCAACTCAAGGGAGCAATTGAGCCCAATGAACCTGACGGCTTCGACAGCCCCGGCTTTGACGATCGTGAAGAACATAGCCCGAAAAGTCCCCAAGGATTTTCAGATATGCAACTCGGATTCAAATTCGCCTTGGTGAACGATCCCAACTTTGTTTTGACGTTCCAATCCCGAGCCTTTCTTCCCACCGGCGATTCCCATGTCGGTTTAGGAACTGGCCACTTCAGTACCGAGAATGCCTTGCTGCTGTACCAGCGTCTGACGGACGATCTCTCCTTCATGGGGCAAGCGAAAATTTGGACCCCAATCTCTGGCGGCTCGAACGCCGGAAACATTGCAATCTATGGAGCGGGACTGAGCTACAATGTTTACCAAGAGGACGGTTTTCGCATTACACCCGTCGCAGAATTCGTGGGCTGGACCATATTGAACGGCTTTGAAACAATTGGCAGTCCCCAAGGTAGGGACATAATTCATGCCGATCCCAGCCTCGGCGTGCCGGCGACACACGGCGTCCAGGACGCAACTGGTGAAACAATCGTTAACGCCAAATTAGGCGTTCGTACTTATTTCAGTCCCAAGGACGACATGTACGTCGGCTGGGGCCGCGCCCTGACGGGCAATCGGTGGTATGAAGACCTGCTCCGCGTTGAATACCGGCGAGCATTTTGATTTGCTCAGCCTCTGGCGACACTAAGCGTACATCAATCTCTGTGTACGAATCAGCCTCAGTAAATCTGATAGTCACATTATGTTTCAGCGGTAATCTTGTTTTGGAAAAAGGCGTCGCGATTACCTTAGACAACTAACATTCACGGAGGGAGGATTTCATGATCAAGTTCTGGAAATGCTGTGCATGGAGCTTGTCTCTGTCTCTGATGGCGACGTCGCTAATGGGTGCCGAACCTGGCAAGACGACCAATGCTCGCTCCGCGAATCGACAAGTCACTCGGATTGCGGCGTCCGATTCGGACGATGAGCTGTTTGACACGCGATTGATCAGCCGCCGCCTCGAACCGACGGCAGAACAGACTCCACCGCCAGCCCCGGCCGCAGCGCCACTGCCGGGCTGCTCTGACAGGATGTACTCGGGTTGTGCTCAAACGCCGTACGACTCGTCGGCAACTCAGAACCCCAATGCTCCCTGGAACAATCCCAACGCCCCATCGAGTTCCACGATGCCGAATGACTCCTTCGGGAGCCTCTCAGCCGGGCAGGGGATCTTGACTGCTCAGGCGGATACTCCGGCGTTCCTGGGTGACTTCTTCGGCGGGCCAGCAATGTTCGGATCCAGTACCGGAGGATTCGATCCGGTTTTTGGCCCCGGAGATACTCTCAGTGGCAGCGGTAGCGGAGACGTCCTTATCGGAAATTTGAGTGGTAATGCGGGCGTGCTCAAATTGGCGGAAGGGACTAGTCCTCTGCCTCGCGATCGGGTTTTCTTCAGCTACAACTATTTTAACAATGTTGCGTTGATTCCGGGCGGCACCGGCGTGAATCGGATTACTCCGGGAATGGAAAAGACATTTTTCGATGGAAATGCGTCGGTTGAAGTTCGCGTTCCCATGGCCTGGACGCTCAATAGCACGATTCCCATCAACTCGCAAACCGGCGCGATTAATTACGGAACGAATGATTTTGAATTGGGAAATGTCACGTTCTTCAGCAAGTTCATTCTGGCTCGGTCCGAGCATCTCGTGCTGACCGGGGGATCGGGCATTTGCATTCCCACAGCGGATGACACCAAGATTGTGGACCCGGCTCGCGGCAACCGAACCCGATTGGCGATCAAGAACGATGCGGTTCATCTAATGCCTTTCGTCGGCGCAATCTACACACCGACCGAGGCTTGGTTTACTCAGGGTTTGATCCAGATTGACGTGGCGACCCGCGGCCGTGAAGTCGTCATTGATGGAAATCATGCCGGACGGCTGAATGATTCGACTTTCTTGTTCGCCAGCATCGGCACGGGTTACTGGCTGCACCGCGATACGAACTCGAATTCGTATCTGACTGGGCTGGCCCCGATCTTCGAATTGCATCTGAATCAAGGCTTGCAAAACCTCGATTCATTGACGTACACGGCTGACAATTCTGGCACAACCATGCTGGGATCACCAACTGCTGGCAAAGTCCAAACACTCAACGCGGTGATTGGTGTCACAAGCCAGATCCAGAACAACAAAACGCTGACGGTGGGATATGGTGTCCCCATCGGAGGTGGCAGTGACACCGTGTTTGACGGTGAGTTACGCGTCCTGTTCAACTGGTACTTTGGCGGTTCATTGAACCGAATGTCTCGCGTCCAGTTCTGAGCCGCTACTGCTAGTCGAGCACCAAGTTCACCGAGGGATCCCCTCTCCCCCGAAGAGGGAGCGAGG
The DNA here is from genome assembly GCA_043775215.1 of Planctomyces sp. Lineage (GTDB taxonomy): Bacteria > Planctomycetota > Planctomycetia > Planctomycetales > Planctomycetaceae > SXKJ01. Next base: position 5,908 of record JAYVSP010000147.1, read on the forward strand.
GGACAAGAAAAAGCGATGTCGCGGTCGTGTTCGTCAGTTGGGTCGCAGCCAAATCGCGAGCAGCACGACCAGCGCCACGGTGACCACAAACAGGCAGGTCGAAAGAGTCTGCAACCAGGCGCCGCCCGTGAGCGGTTCGATGCCTCCGGGCAGTGGTTCTCCGGTTAGCTCCGGTTGGGATTTCTGGCGGATTTGCCGGGCGAGTTCGGCTGCCCAGGCCTGTCGGGCTTCGGTGGAGTTTGCTCGCCCGCCCGGCAGTGGTTGGTGCAAGTGTTCGCGAAACGCTTCGCCAATGTCGCCTTCAAAGCCGAGAACAAGACACAAGTACCAAGTCTCGATCACATCTGACGGGCTGTTTCGAGCGGCACGCTCACCGTATTCATAGAACCGCCAGGCGCGGTTCTTTTCCTTAAAGAAGTCGAATTCGAGCGTCATGTCTTTCCAATCGGGCGTCGCAAGAGTGAGCACTTCGTCGGCCCAATAGACGAGCGCCCGCCGCACCAACTCCAAGTCTTCCCGCCGTTGATTGGACGAACTGGCTCCCGTAGTGGCCAGAGCATCCAAATCCATTCGGATCGATTTCTTTTCCTGGCCTAAGTCCGGTCGTTCGTGGCGCTCGATACGGTCCACGACATCAAGGACATAGTCGATGACTCGATTGACTGGAATGGCAAATTCTGGACTCATTAGCAGCCTGTTGAAAAACGCAGTGCAGGCGGCTCGCCTGCGGAATTCTTCCCGTTGAATCCACAGGCGAGCCACCTGTGCTATGGTGTCTGCGGCATGGCGTAAAGGGCGAACGATAGGGCCACAAGCTGATTCTGATCGTTTCGAATCTGGATGGTTTGCTCACCATCAATGCCGCCCACGACTTGTTTTTCGTTGAAGCGAATTCCAATGGTCAGCGTTTTTTCGACTGCCTGCCAAGCTTCGGAACCACGGTCCATCTTCCAATATGTCCAACCAGAACCGGGAAAATCGCGCGGCGGCTGTGCTTCGGGACGAAGTTTGACGCCCCCTTTGCCGCCTCGGTAGATGTTCTCTACCAGATCACCGCTGCCGACTTTCAGATCAAGGCGATCGTTGAGTAAGCGGTCGATTTCGTTGAAGGATAACTTCGATTCCACTCCCATGTAAAACGTCCAATCGGGTGAGAGCCATTCGCGATCCATCCGCACTTGCAATTGCAATCCGGCCCCGACGAACGGCCGTTTGACGTAGCTCCGCTTCTGCCGCTCGGGATCGACGTCCAGCAGACGGCGAATGGCGAAAAAGCACGTTCCTAAGTCATCGTGGTCATACACCGGAACCTTGGGCATCCGGCGTTCGGGGAGCAAGATCGCGATCATTCCGACAATCCGACACAACTCCATGTAGGAGGTCAGCGGATGAATGCCGCGGACCACCGGCAAATTGACCATATATCCCAAGGCCATGTTCAGTGCTTGGAGTTTGAAGATTCTTTCGAGGTCTTCGCGGTGACCGCTTTCGAAGGCGACACCGCGATCGAGCATGTTGCGCGCGAGCTGATCTGCCAAACTGCCCAACTGGTCAGCGATATTACCCAGAATGCGATCTTGGAGATGCGGCCACGCATCGCACGCGAGAATCGGCGGAATGTATTCGGGGTCGATTTCCGGGGGAGCTTCGGCGACCGATCCCAGGCGGAGCCGCATGATCGGCAGAACTTCATATCCGGCCAATTCATTCTCGCCGAGCAGCAGTCGCGCATTGAGCCAACGGACATCGACGACGAGCGGATTGCCAGCTTGGTTTTCGTCTTCGACCTCTTGATTGTCGATCGTGTAACGGCTGACCGAATCGCTGCGAGCCATGTCGGCGTTCTTGCGTCCGAGTTGCAGTCTCGGCACCGCCAGGTACACCAGGACGCGGTCTTGAGACGAGCGGAAGGTGTTTTTCGGAATGTCCAGTGGAGACAGGATGGCGTCTTCCGGGAATCGTACCACGGTCCCATCGCGCAGACGGGCATGAGCGGTGCGAACTGACACGCGCCAGTTCGAGAGTGCTTCACGGTCGATGTCGATGGATCGCAACCCATACGCGTAGCCGACATGCCATTGCTGGGCGAGTCCGATTTCTTCCCGTAGACGGCGCTCCGCCAACTGAAAGTGTTGCGGGCTGATAAACAACCCTTCTGACCAATGGACTGAGTGATCATTCATGGCGGCATCAGAATCTGGGGAAAATGATGGGCAGGTGCGCTGTGTCGGTTGGGACTCCGTCCCAACCGACGAGTTACTGGGGAAGCCCGTGTCAGGTCAGCAGCATAGTCATCAAATGTTTTGCGTTTCGCAATGGTTGCCAAGCTCGCTGCGAAACGTGGGCTCCCGTTCTTTGGACACGAACCCAGCACACATCAGGACGACCTACAATTCGAATCGTGATTTTTCCGGATACAACTCGGCCAGCACGGACTTCATGGCTTCGGTCAACAAGACGTGATCATCGTGAAAGATCAAAAACTCCGAGTCCAACTCCGGCCACAGCGACACCAAGAAGTACTGCAAAAACGCATTCGTCACCGGCACCCGATACCCACCGACCCAAGCCACTGCCTCCCACGGCACATGCTCAATCACCGACCGGTCATCGCTCAAAAACTCCGGCCGATCCCCAAACACAAACACAAACACCTTCCGCGCCCACGGCAAATATTCCGCCATACTCCGCAACGAATACCGCAATTCCAAGCCGTCAAACTCGCTGTGCTGGAAGACGTAAGCGACATCCATACTGACTACCGTAACTAACGAACTGTGTGAGATTGTTTTGCGGGGCGCGCTAGCGTTTGGGTTTGAAACGGACCTTTAGACCGTCGGACGCCTACGCCGAGTCATTCAGGACACATTTCAGATTTCGCTGTCCAAGAATACGGTCTGGCGACGCCTTCGAGATGCCGGTTTGACATATCAAAAGCCTGAACGTGAGTATTACGAAATCGATGAAGAGACTCGGAAGAAATG
>JAYVSP010000148.1:0-4385 GCA_043775215.1 Planctomyces sp.
CCGTCCGCAAATTGGGCCACGGCACACGGAGTGTGCCTGCTACGTTGGGTACATTATTTCCTGCCGCTCGCATTACGGATTGCAGTACGGACACTCTGCCGGTGAAACGTATTTCGGCAGCCCTTCCAGGGGACGGGTTTCACGATGCGGACATTTCAAACAACCATAGACCCAGGCCACTGGTGAGTCGGTGGGACGGCGACAGACTTCACACGGGCGACCGGGAACTTGTTCCACGCGCGCGAATCCCGGCAGGTCACATCGGGGGCAAGTGCTGCGCAGCTTGTGGACCAAGTCCCGCGCCGCTTCCGCGATGACGGCCATCCGTTTGGGGTTGGCATGGGCACGCATGTCGGTTTCCACGAACACTTGGCCGTTCTCGGACAAGGCGATCGCCGCCTCGAACGCGGACCGCAGCGAGTCCCAATCGGCCAATCCCTTCCGCATGCGCGGGTCGTCTTGATCGCGCGGCCGCAGAATCAGATGGTGCTCCGGGAATCGAATCTGCTGGGCAAACTCCGCGGCTTGGTCCCAGTTGGCCACGGAGCGATGCGCGTGATTGGTGTCACGACTGGAACCCACTCCCACGACTTCCAGTTCCAGGTCATCGTCAATCCAGATCAGCATTTCCAAGTTCCACGCGAAGAACCCGACGATCGGATCGGGACCGAACGAACCTTCGCTGGCCAGTCCCAACCGCCGTCCCGAGAGCGTCATCCCTTCGCGAGCTTTCGCCCGCGCGGCTTCCAGTTGCGTGCCGGCTCGCGGAATTTCACGCGTGAACGTGCCGAGTTGATCGGTATCAAAGCCATCGACCAACTCGACCTGACACCCCAGCCCCTCCTGCAACACCGGCCCGACCACGCGTTCCTTGCCGTGTTGCGTCAGGAAGGCCACCGGCCGCCCGTCGTACAGGGCCGGGGATCGAATTGGGCCAGAGCCGCGCTGTTCATTCATCGGGTCACTTTCCATGACGATACCAAGTTCCTCTCATTGGCCGCTGAAGCAGCAGGAGGGGCTCATCTTGATGCGTAACCCCGTCGCCTGCGAGGCCACATGCAACCGGAAGAACAAGAAGAGTGCGGGACGGGGTTTGTACGAAACTCAAAAAATACAAGCCCGCAGCGCAAGCAAGTGAATCCAATCAAGGCCGATTCCAATTCACTCGCTCGCGCGTCGGGCTTGTATTCAAGGCCGGCCAGTGACTCGAATCACAAACCCCGTCCCGCACTCGAACTAGAAATTCCATGACACACGAAATCCTTCGTTCGCGGCGCGAGGGCCTGTTCCACAGACCTTGAAATGGATCGGATCGTCAAGTTCCGCAGGCGACACCCGGCAATCTGGGTAACTGCGGTCGCCTCTGTGCATTGCGCTGGTCGTAACTCATCGGCAAACCCTGCGGATGCCGATCTCTTTGACGTCTGGACAAGGCGCGGATGAAATGACCAAATCACGGATGATTGGTGGGCTGATGCTGTCGCTCGCTGCGGCGTTGTGCGCGAGCGGCTGCGCGCAGACTCGCGGCCGAGTGACTCGCGATGCGACTTCGCGACCAACGACTGGCGGTTCGGTCGTGGCTGGGGCGTCCCGCCCCAGCACTGAGGCGAGACGCCTCAGCCACGATCAAACCGTTGTTTCTGCGCCGATCGAAGCCGACTCACAGATTCAACTCGCGAGCGCGGAGCAGCCGGCTTCCGACAAACTGAGCGATTCAAAAACGGTCCCGCCTGAACCGGATGCCGTTGACCAACCATCGGCTCCGCCCCTGCGGCTGGATGACGTGATCGGTTCGGTCATCGCGAGCTATCCGTTGCTGCAAGCGGCGATGTTTGGGCGCAACATCGCTCACGGAGATTTGCTGGCGGCGAACGGTGAGTTCGATCTGAAGTTGAAGGCCGATACGCTCAACATGCCGCTGGGTTTTTACGAGAACTACCGGCAGTCGGTCGGCGCGGAGCAGCCGTTGTTTTCCGGCGGCTCAGTGTTCGCCGGCTATCGGCTCGGCACGGGGAATTTTCCAGTGTGGTACGGTGAGCGGGTCACGCAGCTCGGCGGCGAATTCAAGGCGGGAGCGATCCTCCCGCTGGCTCAGAACCGCAACATCGACGATCGCCGCGCGGCGCTGTGGCGCAGCGGCTACGGCGTACAAGCGGTCGAGCCGGAGATTCACGCGCAGCTCATCGAGTTCATTCGCTCGGCGTCCATCACCTACTGGAATTGGGTCGCCGCCGGACAGAACGTGCGCATCGCCGAAGAGCTGCTCAAGAACGCCATCGACCGCAACGAAGGACTGCGACGAAGGGTCGAAGAGGGGGATCTCCCGGCGATCGAGTTGACCGACAACCAGCGGCTGATCGTCTCACGCCGCGCAAAGCTGATCGACGCCCGACGCAAGTTTCAGCAGTCGACGTACAAGCTGTCGCTGTTCTTACGCGATGAATCCGGCCAACCGCGCGTCATCGACGAAGCGCGGCTCCCAGAGATGTTTCCACCAGAAGATGATCCCACGCTGCGTAGTCTCGAACAGGACATTCAATCGGCCGTTGCCAGTCGTCCCGAACTGCGAGCCTTGGCGATTTTTCGCGAGCAATTGCAGATCGACCTCGCTGCCGCGCAGAACTTGCGTCTGCCGCAAGTCGATGCGGTCATCGTTGGCTCACAAGACGTCGGCCATCCGGCGGACCCGAAGAAAGACGACAAGGGGCCGTTTGAATTGGAAGGGGGCTTGATCGCCAGCGTCCCACTGCAACGCCGCAAAGCGCTCGGCAAGGCGCAAGCCGTCGAGGGCAAGCTGGCTCAACTCCAAGCCAAGACGCAGTTCACTCAGGACAAAATCGTTGCCGAAGTGAATTCCGCCAGCGTGGCACTCCACGCCGCGTTCCAACAACTGGATCAAGCACGTCAGGCCCTCGATCTCGCCCGCCAAATGGAAGCCGCCGAGCGTCGCAAATTCGACCTCGGTGACAGCAACCTGCTGCTCGTCAACCTCCGCGAACAAGCCACCGCCGACGCCGCCGTCACCGAAGTCGAAGCCCAATTGAATTACTTCGATGCCCAAGCCGACTACCGAGCCGCCCTGGCCAGTGATGTCGTCCCGTGACAACCGCAAAACGACGCGATCGGCGGTCTTCTCACGCTTACGGTTGCCGCCTCCGTACTGGCGGGAAGATTGGATTCGCGAAACGGGGTCACACAACCGCGTGGGGATGACAAGCCTGTCAGAGCCTATTAGTTAGGTAAAAGTGTGAAGCACACCACAAATTGACTGACGCGGCTGTATGCTGCCGTTTGTGTTGAAACGAATTGGCCTCGACCCCGCCACGTCTTCGGCTCTCTTCGTGGCAACGCTCGTGAACGTGACCGGCGCGGATGGAGTGGCTCGTGCAGCGGCGTCGGTGTCGGTCGATTCGTTCACGCAGCTCAGCGCGACGTTCGCCGAAGGCACGGTGGCTCCAGGGGTGTACTCGGTTCGGGTGCGGCATCCCAACGGGGCCACAGATACGTTGGCTCAAGCTTTTACACTGGTCCGTGGCGGTCAACCGAAACTCGAAACGAATCTTGTGCTGCCGTCCACGCGCGCCGTCGGCCGTGAAGACGACCGCTTTCGGCGGCGCGGGATTTTCAATCTTGTTCACTTCGGTCCCGTCCGCGACGTTCCAAATTCGGATCGTCTTGTCTTCACTGGCCGAGGCGAGCTTCATGCCATCCGCGCTGAACGCGAGGCGGCTTGGTGATCTATTTCTCCGTCGCGATGCTCGTACTGCGAGCACATTGCTGTAGCACGAAATCCAAAACAAGCGGTCTACCGCTTATCACGACCATCGAATTCATTGGCCACGACAACGACGACTTCAACGGTTTAACCATCCGTTAATGAGGTCTAGTCTAGTCTAGTTGAAGTGCCTGGTGACGTTGCCAAGAATTGAAATCATTTGACTCTTGCGAGTTCATCCCGCCCCATTGAGTCGTGCCGTGAAACTTCGCCGGGGCGGGCCTGTCGCGACTGGCGGGGTGTGATGGTTCCACTGGCGGACGTAGCGGGATTTTGGCCCGAAGCACCCGGAGTGTCCTGGGGTGCTCACCACATGCACCGGGGACGTGAGTTCGCGAACAAACTCCGGGGACGTGTGGTGACCAGTGGAAGGAGCGGTTCTTTCACCAACTCCACACAACCGATCGTCGGTCATTCGACAGGACTTTGAGCGTACCACGGTTCGTGCTGCATCGTCACGCGATGACGGAAACCGGCGGCGGAGTACCGCGCATTTTCGTGAGCCGGAGACCGTGAGACTCCAGACAAAGCGGAGTGGTAGCGAGTTGTCCTGGTGAATCTGTGAGCGGCACGGCGCTAGCCGCCGGTAATTCGCGAAGGCTCATACGGT
>JAYVSP010000149.1:0-4431 GCA_043775215.1 Planctomyces sp.
CAAAATGTCTGTGGCCGCTTCGATTGCAAAGTTGCCCGCAGCATTTTTTGAATTCTTTGGTGCTTGGGATTTCTTGCCTGAAAAACAACGCCTTCGGCGGGCAACGCCCTGGGTCAACGGGCGCAACATCACCAAAGCCCTGAAGGGCCTGAAGGGGCGACACATTTTCGTTCGGTTGTTTCGCCCTGGGCTGCCGAGTCTTGGCCCGTTGGGCCAGAACCACACTCGCGATTCGTCCGGGGGCTGACGCCGACGTCAGCCTTGCCGCTCACTCACATGAACCCGAATTCGTAGTCTTGATGACGCAGTAGTGCTTTCTTGTCTCGCAAATTCGCCTGCTGCACGAAATATTGAGGCTCTGAAAAGTTCAACTTCAATAAATCGTGCGGCAGACGAAGTTACGGGAGCGAACCGATCACATCTGAGTCGGGCATGAATTACGAGCTGATGGCTGCCGGTGTGTCGTTGTCGATGATCGAGATCGTTGCGGAAGCTTGGGCTCCGAGTGTCGCGCCGCCAGTGGGGTTGCTCAACGAAAGATTGATGGTTTCGGTCGATTCGGCAAATGAATCATCGACAGCCGAGATGAAGATTTGCTTTGAACGTTCCCCTTGGGCGAATTTGATCGTCGTGAGGACTGGTTGGAAGTCGATGCCGCTTTCGGCCGAGCCGCTCGAAGTCGAGACAGTGACGGTGATATTGCCGAGGTCGCCGGTGCGGATGACGGTTGCCTGCAACAACCCCCAATCTTCGTTTTGATCGAAGTTCGCGGCTTCGAATTGAATGACTCCGCCGATAGCGATTTCGTCGTCGAGAATTTTCAACTTCGCGCTGTGCGAAGTGCTGAGTCCAGCGCCACCGATGGGATTAGATAGGCTCAGCTTTACGGTTCGTGTTTTGTCGATCTTGTGCGTGTCGATGATTGGAATATCAAACGTCGCGGAAGTTTGTCCGTCGGCGAAATTGAGCGTGCCCAAGACGGCGGTGTAATCGCGGCCGGCCCGCGCGGTGCTGTTTTTGCTGTTTTTCGCCGCGTAATTGACGCTGACGGCCCCGAAAGTTCCGTTGATTCGCCGCACGGTGACGGTGGCGAACCCAGACGTCTCGCTGACGGTGATGATTGGATCTGAGAACACAAACTTGCCGAACTCTTGGTCAACAATTGTCACTGTTGTCGTGGCCGTGTCGCCAAGCGTAATTCCGCCGCGCGGATTCCGCAGGCTGAGTGTGAACGACTCGTCCCCTTCAAACAGTTTGTCGTCGAGGATCGGAATCGAAATCGTCTTCGCAGTCTCGCCGGGAACGAATGTCAGCGTGCCGCCGGTCGCGGTGAAATCCTTCCCGCGTCCCGACTTGGCCGAACCGACCAAGGTTCCGTAATCGACCGTCATTGTTCCCCCACTGCCCCCTTCTCTGAGAACGGTGACCGTCGCTGTCCGTCCACTTTCGGCGATCGAAACCGTCGGCGACGCAAACGTCAACCGCTGCTGATCGTTGTCGACGATGTCGATGGCGGCGAAGTAATTCGCTCCGAGCGTTGCACCACCGGTCGGGTCGGACAGCAGGACGAAGAACGACTTCGTCAGTTCCGGCAGGTCGTCGTCGAGGATCGGAACAGTGATGGTCCGATCGGAAAAGTCTCCGTCGTCCCAGTGAAGCGTGCCGCTCGCTGCGGCGTAATCGCTGTCGGCCGTCGCAGTGCCGAGTGCCGTGCGATATGAAACTTCGATCGCACCGTTACCGCCAATTCGATGCACCGTTGCTGTCACGTTACCGGCCGCTTCCGACACGGACGAATGTGCCGAATCGATCACGATACTGCCCGCCAGCGAAGAGTCGTATCCGACGAGCAGGCCATTGCCGAAACTCGTGACCCACACTTCCGACGGATTGAACGGATTGAAGACAACTCGCTGCGGATGCCGAAACGGAAACGCCGCATCCTGAGTGAATGACGGCGCGGCGGCTTGCAAGTCCTGCGTGACCCACAAGCCGTCGGCTTCGGTCGTGACGTACAGTTCGTTCGGATTGACAGGGCTGATCGTCGCCGAACTGACTCGCTCGGAAGCGCTAAAGATTTTTGTCCAAGTCAGGCCGCGATCGGTCGTGCGATACAAGCCGCCGCCGCTCGACGCGTTCCCCCAGCCAGTCCAGACGGCGGCGTACCACGTCTGCTGAGTCACGTCGGACGGATCAACGATCAAGTCCTTCGTAAAGAACCGCATCTCAGGCGCGGATCGGTCTTTCCAAGTTTGTCCACGATCGGTGCTGACAAATACTCCACTGCTGTCCGTGAATGGCAACGTTGCTCCCGGCTCAGTGCGACGCGCGGAATACGTGGCCACAAGCGTGCCGTCATTCAGCGCTTCCACGGTCAGCGGATGCCCCTGAGTACGTGGCGGGTTCGTCAGTTTTCGCCAAGTCGATGATGCTCCGAGTTGAATGTTGTCGCTGACCCAGATCCCTCCGGCGAGGCTCTTGCCCGCTTGGCTGTGAGCCACGCTGGCATACATCCGCTGAGGATTTAACGGATCGAGTGACACCCAAGCGACCACGTGGTGGAAATCGTGCAGCGTTTGCCATGTGGCTCCGTTGTCCGCCGAGAAAATGATGCGGCCCGTCCCCGCGTCGATGCTGGAATCACGTAGATACGACGTCTCGTACAGATCATGCACCGACGACGTCGCCGCATAAATGAGGCCCGCCGTCGGAGAGACAACCGCGCGGTACATTGAATTCAAATCGTGGCCCGAATAGCCCAGCGACCACGATTGGCCTCCATCATCACTGATCGCGCCATGAATGTCGGTGTAGGCACCAATGACATGCCGCGGATCGGTCCACGCGACTCCCCAGGTGCTCGTGTTGTCCAGTCCACTGGATCGAGTGGACTCCTGCGGATCGATCAAGGTTCCGAGCGCATTGCGATCGTCCGGAGCAACGTTCAATGACAACCACGTTGTGCCGCCGTCCTCGCTCAGGTGAGCGAATCCGAGGTCGGTGATCAACACGCGATTCGGATCGCTGGGCGAAACTGCGAAGCCCATTGCGGTTTCGCCGAAGTCCCACGACTGTGCTCCGCCAGCTCCGCTCCAGCCGGTTGCGATGTTTTCGTTGTTTTGGACCAACAGCACAGAAGACCACGAGTGCCCGCCGTCAGTCGTCTTGAAGACGCTTGGAACGTCCCCCTCGCTGCCTCCCGCGATGTAAGCCACATTCACGTTATTCGATGCCATGTCGACGATCATCGGCAGGCCATTGACCGTTTCGCCATTCGTCGACGTGAGTGTCAACGAACCACCGAATCGCGTCCATTCGGTCTGGCCCAAATCGAGCGAATAAAGATGCCGGAACGCGTAGTAGTCGCCATTCGAGAGCAATGCATCGACACTAGCGCTGGAACCGGTGATCGCAAAGAATCGTGTCAGCCCATCTTGTTTGCCTCCAGCAAACGATAGGATCGCCTCGCCGGCCGGCACTTGAATCGGCGAGAGCGCGAAAGTCACACCGGAATCCTCTGAAATCAGCAGACCGACGTTCGTACCGAGCGTAATCGTGTCACCGTCAAAAAAGGCACCGCTCAATCGGAGCCCATTCGGAGACGAGGCAGAGGTGTTAAACGTTATCGTCCAGGATTGGCCGCTGTCCTGCGATACCCACATCCGAAAGTAGTCGCTGACAAACACTCGTTCGGGATGTGCCGGGTCGACGATCAGGTTCAGCAATTCGCCCGATTCTGTCGGATCAGTGAGGTGTTGCCACGTCAGCCCACCGTCACCACTACGAGCGCCGATCGAAAGCTCCGAGCCATCCTGACTGCTGGCATCCAAGACGTATCGCACCATGGGATCGTTGGTGAAGCGAACTTGCGACAACGTTCCTCCTTGAAGCTGCCGAAAGTCAACACCGCGCCACGACGCACCACCGTCGGTCGAGCGGAACAATTCACCTAAGTCCGACGAAATGAAGATTTCATTGGGATCGAAGGAATTGATCGCGGGAGTAAACAGCGATCCTCCGCCCCCCGGCCCGCGCGGCAGCCACGTGTCGATCGACAACAACTGTCGCGGCTCAAGAGATTCAACCGCCGTCACTCTTGATGCACGTCGGCCTGTTGTTCGGGCTTTGCCGAAAAATTGCATCCATTGCCGCCAAGCCATGAATATCCTCGTTCGTCCGTCGTAGGCGACCTGAAACTCGTCTGTGAACTGCCTCAAACGTAGCAATCTCCGTGCCTCGCATCTGACCACGAAGGCGATTGCTGTAATCTGGCGAGCCGGCTGTCAATCTTTCACAGCAGCCTGTGGAGACGCGTCAAGCAGTTGGAACGTAAGCGTTCAGAGACGTGCGTGCGTCGAAAAAGTAGGTAGCGAAGGGGTCGGGAGTCTTTTTCATGCCGCCGTCGTCGGTTTACACAATGGAATTCTGGTG
>JAYVSP010000150.1:0-8677 GCA_043775215.1 Planctomyces sp.
GGTTCGGGAGACCTGCGGTCGTTACCAACGGCGGGGTCAGGAGACCCGCGCCGAGCGCTTGCTGAGGAACTCGAAGCGGTTTCCAAACCCGTCGCCCAGGCGGCTCGCCGGTAATGTTCGGCTCAAACTCCAGTCGGCGAGCCGGGCGGCGTTCGCCCCCGCACAATTCACAACGCGGATGAGTCCGGGGGCTGACGCCGGCTGACGCCATGCGACATACCTCTATGTCTTCAGCGCGACAACGGAATTCCGTCTGCGGACCCACGGCGGTGATGACAGCGTCGATGTCGTGAATCCCTTCCATGCCACCTCGCGGCCGATGTTGGAACTTGGTGGCGATGGGGACGATCTGCTCAATGGGGATGTTGGAGCCGACACGAGTCATTTCCAGCACCTGTGGCAAATAAGCGGTGTAGAGCGTGATGATAAGGGCAGCATTTTGTCATACCGCTCGCGATTACCGTAGAACTCGCCCAACGACTCGCGGAGGTTGCCTGAAGACTTGAGCAATGCTCAATCCACATGAGCCAATTGCACTGCGTTGACGAATTGTCCATTCGCGAGATGACATACGGCCAGCAGCCGTAGCGACGGCTCGTCGGCACGCAATTCCGCGCACCGCCGCGCGTGCTTCAATGCGGCGGCGGCATCGCCGCTGGCGAGGCAACGGAGACATTTCTGACGAGCAACCTCGGCTGCTGCCGCAACGCGCCGGAGCAGTGTGAGATCGGCGCTGCAACGGCGGCATTGTGCCGACCACGTTTGGCTGGCTCCGCAGACCGGACAACGGCAATTTGTTGAGCTGGAATTGGCTGGCATCGAAATGATCCTGGTGCAACCCGTCCCGGAACAGTCATGCGTCCTGCAAATAGAAGACGAGGTCTTCGAGGGCGACGCTGGCGTCTTCGATGCTGGGGCGATCCTTCGCGGCGATCGCGGTTTCCAAACGGTCGATCAAATCTCGCAACTCGCCGACGTCGTCGGCATTCGTGCGCGGCAGCAATTCGCGTGCGTTTCGGACGAGGTCACGTCCCGTCTGAATGGCCGCCCGCACGTCAGCCGGGACATTCGACGCTTCGTCCGGCAACTCCTCCGAACGTGTCGCGAAGGTCTCGATCGGTTCGAGATCTTCGTAGTTTGTCGCGCGAGCGGCGGCAGCAGCGCGGCGGTCACGTTGGACGGCGTTGTCGATCGTCAGACGCCGTTCCAGTCCGGTTGAGCGTTCGGTGGCGGTGACTTTCAACATGCCATCGAGATCGAGCGCGAAGCGGACGAGGATTTGGTTCCCGGACTCCGCGTCGGCGAGTCCTTCCACGAGAAACTCACCGATCTTTTGATTCTGCCGCGTGTCTTCGTCCTCGCCTTGAAAGACCGTGATCATGGCCGCTTCTTGGCCGTCGACGGCGGTGTAGTAGAGTTCCGTGCGATTGGCCGGCAGCGGCGTGTTGCGAGGGATCACCGGCGAGAACATGTGATGCGAGTACTGCCCGCGCAATTCACCGGTTGCTTCGATCCCCAGCGTGTGCGGCGTGATGTCGACCAGCACCGGCCCCACATCGACACCGGCGATCAAGGCCCCTTGCACGGCGGCTCCCATGGCGACGGACAAATCGGGATGCAGGTCGGAACTGACCGGTTGTCCGAGCCGGCTGGCCAAGACGTGTTGCACCAGCGGCGTGCGGGTCGAGCCGCCGACAAGCAGCACCTTATCAATCTCCGTTGCGTTGAGCTTCGCATCCGTTAGCGCGGCGTCGACATGCTTGAGCGTTTTTGTCACCAGCCGCTCGATCATCGCTTCGTACTCGATCCGCGTGACCTCGATAATCAAGTGCAACGGTGCTCCCTCTTTCTCGGCGATGAACTCTTCTTCGACCGCCACGACCGCTTCGTCCGAGAGCCGAATCTTCGCCTCTTCGGCGGCGTGCAACAGTCGAGACAACGCAGCAGGTGACTTCTTCAGGTCGATGCCGTGCTCGCGCTGGAATTGATCGCAGAGATGATTGAGCAACAACTGGTCGAAGTCGTCGCCGCCGAGGAACGTGTCGCCGTGACTGGCGAGCACTTCGACGACACCGCGTTCGATGCGGACGATCGACACGTCAAACGTGCCGCCGCCGAGATCGTAGACCAGCAGCGTTTCGGGATTCGTCGGATGTGGTTGATACGTGAGCGCTGCGGCCGTCGGCTCGTTGATGATGCGAACGACATCGAGCCCGGCCAGTTCGCCCGCCGCGCGCGTCGCGTCGCGTTGCAGTTCATTGAAGAACGCCGGGACCGTGATCACCGCGCGGCTCACTGCATGACCCAGATGCCGCTCGGCCCGTTCCTTCAGCGTCTTGAGAATGATCGACGAGACTTCTTGCGGCGAGTACTGCCGCGGCCCCATCGAGACTTTGACGTCCTCGCCCATTTGCCGCTTGATCGACTTAATCGTGCGATCGGGGAACAGGACGTACTGATTGCGCGCCGGGTGACCGACCAGCAACTCGCCCCGATCATCCAGCCCGACGACCGATGGGAGAATCCCCGTGCCGTCCTCTTCGAGCACTTTCAGCTCGCCGTTGAGCACAATCGCCACCACGCTGTTCGTCGTACCGAGATCGATACCGAGAATCGGGTCTTCAAATCCGGTCATGGTCCATCACTCCTTCGATTGGGTTGAAAACAAAACAATGCTCGTTGAAAGTCAGTCATCGTCTTCATCGTCGGTCTCTGCTAGCTGCGAGCGGACGGCACGCACTTCCGCGTAACGGAGTACATGTCCGTCCCATTGATAGCCGGGGCGGAGTTCGGCGAGCACGGTTCCGGGCGGCAGGCTGGGGTCGTCGGCCACTTCCACGACCGTCATGCAATTCGGATCGACCGGCCAACCGAGGGTTTCAATGCGTTCGACATCGTGTTGAGCCAACAAGCGGCGCAGCCGATTTTGAATCAACCGATAGCCGTCGACTTGAGAATCCAGCGTCGCGATCCACGCTTGAGTCGCGCGAGCTTGTACGGCACGACACAGCGACTCACGCAATGAGCCGACCCACAAGCGTCGCCACCAAGAGAGTGCCGAGAACTCGGCAGCAATCAACTCGCTCCAAGTGTTTTCATCCAACAGACGAGCCCGCCCCGCTTCGGCGGCCAGCCGCCCGCGCTCGAACGCCACATCCAGATCGACGAGCGATTCGAGCACCGGCCGCAGAGCGTCACGCACCGCGTCTTCTTCTCGCGCGGGAACCGATTGAAACTGCTCGATTGCTCGGTTCAAGCCCGTCAGCAGCCCGTCCACTTGATCCTGCAAGCCGCGCGCACTCTTCGCTTGCAGCTTCACATCTTGCCGCAGCGCCGTGAATTCTTCGACCAGTTTGAAGAGCCCCGGTCCCAGCGAATCGAAGTCCGGCACCTGGTCGAGTTCGAGTGAGGCCGTCGCATCTGTTGCCGGACTCTCACCGCGCAGCGATTGCTCGGCAAGCTCATCGTCCGCGCGGCCCTGCGAATCCAACACTGCCGCCGCATCAGCACGAGCTTGCGTCAGCCATCCGCTCAATCGCGTCAGCAGCCGCTCGTCCTCACGAAGCCGCTCTTCTTCGCGAAGACGCTCGTCTTCACGAAGTCGCTCGTCTTCACGAAGTCGCTCTTCTTCACGAAGCCGCTCTTCCTCACGAAGTCGCTCTTCTTCGCGATCGCATTCTTCGTCTTTTCGGCAGAGTCTTTCCGGCGAAAGAAATGTCGCCATCTCGTCATCCATCATTGTGCATCGGCCAGCAAAAGGAGTTTGGCGGTTGGGATGCGCGCACTTCGCAATTTCCGGATTGCTTCCGCGCGAATGGCGTCGATGGTGTCGCTGCCGCGCGTGTCGAAGAGCTGCCGCGTGAGTCGAGTGACCGGGTCGCGCAACGACTCGTAGGCAGCACGCACGGCGGTGAACCGTTCGGGGGCTCGGTCGGGGGGAAACTGTCGCACGAGGTCGAGGTACTTTTGGCGGATTTCGGCCTCATCCGCACTTCCAGCAAGACCGAGAACTTCGTAGGGATCATCGTGCATCATGCTTCGCTCCGGATGCGATTGACGGACAGTTCAGGATTCATGACCGTGAGAGTGATGTTCATGGGACGATTCAGCGTCGCCGTCCCTTCTTGGGGAACGTGGGAAAGTCGTCAAGGTCGGGAGCATCGAAACTCGATGGCCCGCCCGGCACACCTAATTGGTTCGCGGCTTGCATCAGAATTTCGATGGGGGACATGCCTGCCTGGCGCGCGACCTTTTCGACCATCTTGCGGAGCGACGCGGGCATCTTCAGCGTCTCCGCCATTTCCTCAAATGTCGGCGACGCGGGAGCCCCCTTGGTTGGGAAAATGCCACTTGGTCCGAAGGGAAATTCGAATGGCTCATCGAACTCTTCTCCCATGTCTGGACCAAATCCAAACGGGAAGCCGCCGCCGTCAAATCCCGAATTCATCTCCTCGAATTCTTCCAACATGTCGAGTTGAGCGCGAATATTGTTCACGAGATCCGGAGTCGTGAGTGCGGGGTTTTGTTCGGCCAGACTGAGTGCCTTTCGCAAGCAGTCGCCCGCGTATTTGCGGCGAGCCCGATTAGGGCCACGCAGCATTTCTAACGTTCCCAGTATCATCATGAAGAACGGGTCGTCCGGGAACTGTTTCACTCCGCGTTTGGCCGCTTGCTCCAGATGCTGTTGCACTTTCGGAGCCCAAGTCGTGTGATGGTCGTTAAGGATTCCATAAAAGCCACAGACAGATCGCAGGTGCTCGCGATCGAACTTCACGCGGCTCGTCCGTTGCACATAGTCATACACGGCGAGCGCGTGCTTCTTGACGCCGTCATAGAGAGTCCGCGACTTCAGGTACGACGTCATATATTCGGCCATTAGACCGGCCGATTGGCTGTTGCACTTCTTGCTCAACTGCTTGAGCCAGTCCGCTTCGTAAGCGGCGATCATCGATTTCGACAACTCGTACCGCACCGCTTCCGCAGCCAACTGTAAGCCGACGGGAGCCGGCTCACTGGCCAGTGTACACGCCTCGCGGTCGAACCGCATCGCCGCCTCCTCGTCTCCCGCCTTCCGTTCAAAGATCGACCGCCGCGCCAAGAGTTGCTGGCGACGCTGACCGGTCAAATCGCACCGCTCGGCCTCCGCGAGATGATTGCGGCCTTCCTCGAATTTCTTCAACACCGCCAATTGACGAGCCGCTCCCAGATGTGTGGACCACAGACGGGCCTGTACTTCTTCGTCGAGCGGCTTGAGTCGGCGAGCTCGCTCCAAAAACAGCAACGCCTCCAACGACCGGTCCTGCTTCACCAATTCATCAGCCACCGCCGTCAGCGATTCAAAATCCTCCGGGAAATGCTCCAACAACTGCATTCGCGCAGCCAGTTCGCCTTCTTGATCCTTCCACTTTTGACACGCCTTCACGGACGCCTGCCACGGGACGAGGATTTCCGGAGCCAGCGTTTGTGCCGTCGTAAAACACGCGCGTGCCTGTTGACGAACATTGGCTCGCAACGCCTCTTCCTCCGCACGATCCTCTTCAAACTCCTCGTCCTCGTCCTCATCAGTTGTGCTGCTCCACGCTGCAAACAACTCACCGAGGTGACTCCAAACCAGTGACTGCGCCATTCGTCGATCCGTTTCTGACCAACTCGGCAGCGTGCTCAAATCATTCGCGAAAGCACGCCAATGTTTCTCCGCGAGTTCCTCCGGATCAAGATCCCCACGCCCCTCTTCACTGCGTTCCCACAACAGTGCCCACGTCCGGTTCCATTTCGGATCGTAGCTTGGCGGCGCAACGGACTGGATCAACCGCTCGAGAAGCTGTGCGTCGCTGGCATGAATCGCCTGCTGAGCAATCAATTCAATCAGCCGATTCCGCATTGAGGCCGAATCCTGTCCCAATATGGCCAACGTCGCCCGCATCGAATCGAGTATTCGCCGTCGATCACTTCCCAAGAGAATCTGTTTGAGATTGTCTAGATGCGACAGCAAGCCATGCCCCACCGCCGCTTGTTCGATCTGCGACACGGCTCGCGAAGCATCCGCCGAAACCGCATTGCCATTCGCCAAATCGGACAACGCTGACAGCTTCTTGGCCAGCACCGCCGCTTTGCGTTGCGGCTCCAGCCGACTCCAGTTCGCTTTCATCGCCGCTTCGTCAGTTCGGTAGTACGCCGACAAACCGCGAACGAATAACTTCCAGTCGGCCAGCGGTGAGCTGCGCGGAATAACGTCCAAACCCTTCAGTTCCGCTTCGGCGTCACCGGTCTCCAGGGCTTGCAACGCCACTCGAATCGCGGTGATCTCGTCGCGGTATTCACCGGCGACACGGGCGTTTCCTAGCACCGCCAAATCGACTTGCACGGGCAACATCGCGGATATGTTCGTTACCGTATCCAGCCCCAGTTGCGGCGAGAAACGCTCGAACAATCCGGCTCGCACCAATAACTCCGGCAAGCGGTCGCGAACCTCATCGACGACAGGCTGCAACGTCATCAGCTCGTCAATCAGTTGCCGACATTCTTGAGCCAGCCCTCGTCGCTGCAACTCATCCGCACGAGCCACACAACACTGCTGCAACATCCGCCGCGTCTCGTCGGTCGCCGACTTCCGATGGTCAACCCGAGCCTCCTTCAACGCCTGTTTGAAGTCGCGCTTGTCATACAGCCGCCGAGCAAGACTCGCCACCGCGCCCGTTCTGACAACTTGTGCCATGATACCCCTCCTGACTTCATCCAGAATTCGAATCCGTTTCCGGGGGGAATCTTGGCTAATCACCAAAAGAATGCAACATACCGTCAGACCGCCGATCGCAAAAACAGCGAACTTGCTGACCCGATTGGATTCCCGGAGTGCGGGAACCTTGTAGCCGCGTTCGCCGAGAACGCGGGAGTCATCAGATCCCGCGTCCACGGCAGCCTGTTTTCTCTGTGTCTTTTCCTCGCCTCTGTGGTGCCAGCACGGGCCGCCCGCCGCTGGCTCCAAGGCATCTTCCACAGCCGCGCCCTCTTCGGATGACGTGACGCAACTCGCCCTTTTCTTCCATCGCCGTGCCCCAAAGCAAATCGGAGCCACGAAGTTCGCAACCCGCCATCACGGCGACGGTCCTGGGTTCATCTCATCAAACGCAAACCGCTCACAGCCCGGACACGAATTTTGTGTTTCCTTGATTACTCGCGGCCCGCGCGATGAAATCACGCCTGTAGCAACGCGCGGCTCGCGTGTTGAACTCCGCAAAAAAATTGGGAAATCAGAGGACATGCAGATTATTGAGCCGACGGCGAACTTTCCATCCAGCGGCCGAATCCTCGAAGAACCAATCGCCGAACATCGTGAGCGAGAACGGACGTAGCGCCTCAGGGACCAGCCATCGCCAATCGGACAACAGGCGATCGCAGTCGAGCCCTTTCGCATCAATCGTGAGTGTGGCGACGCAACTTGCCGACATCACGGCCAATCGACACCGCCGGGATTCCACGGGTGGCAGCGGCAGATTCGGGCAAGTCCCTTCGCTGTGCCGCGAACCGCGCCGTATTTCTTGACCGCCAGAATCAGGTACTCACTGCACGTCGGATGAAACCGGCACTGACGTCCGATGATGTGGCTCAACGTCATTTGATACAGCCTCGTCATCGCGATCAGTGTCAGAGCGGGAAGCCCAGTCAGGCAGCGAAGCCACTTCATGACAGCACTCGGTTCGTAGCACAGGCGGTTCGCCTGTGCGAATCAATCACAGGCGAGCCGCCTGTGCTACGGGTTGGGCAGCTTCTTTGCCAGTCGCTTGGCAAGCGACAGCAGCGATTGCCGCAAAGCATTCAACTCTGGTTCCGCTCCGGCGCGCGGCTGCACAATCAAATCCAAGCTGTCAGGCAATTCAGACCGCGACAACCGAAAGGCTTCGCGAATCAACCGCTTCCAAACGTTTCGATGGACCGCGTTTCCAACACGTTTGGAAACGGTGAGACCCAGCCGCGTGATTCGACCGCCATTGCGTCGAGCCGAGACCAGCAACAAATGATCGCTCTGCCGCAGCCCTTGCTCGTAAACGCGCACAAAATCCAAGCGGCTGCGAACGTGAGCGGCCTTGGGGAAAGTCTGCTTGGCGGTCTGCGGCAACATCAGCGAATCTCGGTCTTGGGTGGTTCAGGAGCAGTGAGTCCATCGGTTTCACGCCGGTGTTTGAGACGCAGAAATTCCAGCTCATCATACTTGGACTTCAGCATCTGCGATCGCGTCAACCGTCGCAGCCGCCTTGCGCCCAGCACGATCACTCCCAGCATCAGCAGCCCCCCCAATCCGCAAGCGATCACCAGCCAGACCAAGAGCTTCGCTGCGTCATCAACATCGCGGTATTTTTCCGGAGGCAGATTGGGCGCGGCCGGTTTCATGGGAGTTTCGCTGTTCTTGTCTGTTGTGACGGCGGCGGGCGGCGAATTCGATGGTCTCTCCGCTGTGTCTTCGCTGGCGCGTGTCACCGGCAGAAACAGGCCGCCGAAGAGTAACAGCGCCATGCCGCCACTAATCCTAAAACAAGTGACCCCACCGAGCTTGCCTCGGTGGTTTTCAGGCTTCTGCACGAGTGCCTCGTCAGGTCTTGATTCAGGGGTTGTGAGCGGCAAGGCGCTAGCCGCCGGTCGTGCAGCATTACCGGCGGCTAGCGCCCAATGGCACTTACTT
>JAYVSP010000151.1:0-8472 GCA_043775215.1 Planctomyces sp.
TTGCGCAGTCTTGTTTTTCGCCCCAAAGGGGTGCAACTCGATAGCCCAGGGCGAAGCCCTGGGTGACGAATAGAACAACAATAAGAAGCCCTGAAAGGCCTTCAGGGCTTAGCTTAGGACCGGCGCATCAATAACTGTCGTAGCCGAAGTCGCCAGACTTCGGATCTGAACTCTGGCGAGTTCAGCTACATCGGACAGTTAGATCGCTGCGAGATTTGCGTCCCGAACGTGGGAGATACTGTGTTTTCATGATCGTGCGCCGGGCGATCGTTCACCGCGCACCGAGTGCCCGATCCAGGTTGAAGGCCGCACTGATCAGGGCCAGATGCGTGAACGCTTGAGGGAAGTTGCCGAGCGCCTCACCACTGTTGCCGGTCTGCTCGGCATACAGGCCGAGGTGGTTAGCGTAACCAAGCATTTGCTCGAAGAGTAAGCGTGCGTCCTCCAGACGCGCGGGGTCGGTATTGCCGGCGCGGGTCAGCGCCTCGACGAGCCAGAAGGAGCACATGTTGAAAGTGCCCTCGTGGTCCGGCAGGGAGTCCGGTGCCATGGCAGGGTCATAACGATAGACGAGGCCGTCGGCGGCCAATCCCCCTGCGGTCGAACTTTTTCTGATTGCATCCACAGTGCTCAGCATGCGCGGGTCGTTCGGTGCCATGAAGAACACCAGCGGCATCAGCAGGCTGGATGCGTCGAGGGCTTCGGAACCATAACTTTGCACAAAGGCCCGACGCTGAGGGTTCCAGCCCTTCGACATGACTTCCTCGTAGATCTCGTCGCGGACCTTGAGCCAGTGTGCTCGGTCGGCGGGGAACGAGCGTTTGTCGGCCAATCGCAAGCTGCGATCCAAGGCGACCCAGCTCATGAGCTTGGAAAAGACGAATTGCTGTCGACCGCCGCGGACTTCCCAGATCCCTTCATCCGGTTGTTTCCAGTTGTCGCAAAGCCAGTCCACGAGCTGCCGCAGTCGCACCCAGTCATCGTAGCTGACCGGCTCAACATATTTATTGTGCAGATAGACCGCGTCCATCAGTTCGCCGTAGATGTCGAGTTGCAATTGCTGATAAGCGGCATTGCCAATGCGCACAGGCCGCGAGCCCCGATAGCCCTCCAGATGGTCGAGCGTTTCCTCCTTGAGTTCCCTCCGGCCGTCGATGCCGTACATGAGTTGCAGCGGGCCGGACGCGGCACACGCTTCGCGTTGATCTTTCCAGCGGGCCTCCAGCCAATCTCGAAAGTGGGCAGCCTCCTCTGTGAAGCCGATGCGCAGCAACCCATAGAGCGTGAAGGCCGCGTCACGAATCCACGTATAACGGTAATCCCAATTCCGTCCTCCACCAATTTGTTCGGGAAGGCTACAGGTCGGTGCCGCGACGATCGCCCCCGTGGGCTCGAACGACAGCAGCTTGAGCGTCATCGCGGAACGCTGAACGAACTCGCGCCAGCGGCCAGTGTAAGTACACCGCGACATCCAGCGGTGCCAGAACGCGACCGTGTCGCGGAACAAATTTTCCGCTGCGTCTGTGCCAGGGCAATGCCCGGACTGATCCTCCTGGCGGAGCCGACGCAGGACGAACGTCACGTTCTCCCCTTCGCCAAGCGTGAAGTCGGCGGTCACTCTGTCACGCTCGACCTTCATCGGGACGGCAGCAGCTAGACCGAGGCTCAACCCCGGTCCATCGAAGCGGGCACCATGCTCGCTGAGATGCGTTTGATGTTTGGTACGGGCATAGTCGAACGCGGGGTGGCATTCCAAGTGGAAAGGAACACGGCCACGAACCACGCGCACACGCCGGATTAACTCCGCAGACGAATCGCCAGCGCCCCCAACTGGCATGTAATCCTCGACCTCTGCCACACCGTCTTCGTGAAGGAAACGTGTGATAAGAATGGCGGTGTCGGGCCAATAGAACTGCTTCCGCCGGAAATCATCGCCGGCCGGAGCAATCCGAAAGCGTCCCCCTTTGCGGTCATCCAGCAGGGCGGCAAAGACACTCGGAGAATCGAAGTGCGGCAAACACAGCCAGTCGATAGAGCCATCCATCCCCACGAGGGCCGCCGTGCGCATGTTGCCGATCACGCCATAACTTTCGATGGGCTGATAATGCGATTCCATGGGAAGGGCCTCGCGGCGTCGTTGCTATATGTCGGCAAACCGCTTGAAGTGATCATCCCCGATGCGAATCACACACCACCCGCCACAAAATTAGTCGTGCCGCTGGCATGTGCCTTGCGAATTAAACTGCGGATCGGCAACACAAGGCGACAACTAATAAAAGGGTGTTGCATTGAAGTTGACAGTCGATGCTATCGCCCATCGTTGAGACGGTTTGAAACCGATCTGGTTGAGCGAAATCTATCCAGCCGGCTGGTTGGCTGACGCTCAAGGAAAAAGTCCATTTTCATCACAAAAAAACAATCAGTGAGGCATTCGGTTTGCCAATTAGAGGATGTTATTTCCGAGGAGATGATCATGAAAGCAATTATGTTTGTGGTCTCAGTTGTCGCACTGCTGTGCGTCGGCATCGGTTGCGAAAAGAGCGTTGAAAAGAGGCAGGAAGACGTCAGGGAGGCTCGCGAAAAAGCGGAAAAGAGAATCGCCAGAGAAGAAAAGGACGTCCAAGAAGCGATTCGCGAGCGAGACAAAGAAGTCGCCGAAGAAAAAAAGGACGTCGACAAGGAGATCCGCGAGGGTAACAAGGAGATCGCCGACGAGCAGAAGGATGTCGAGAAGGCCAAAGAAAAAGGTGCCGAGAAGATTGCTGAGGAAGAGCGCAAACTTGAAGAGGCCAAACAACGAGAGCAAGAGAAGAAGGCTAAAGAGATACCTGAACAAAAGAATTAGAACGAAGACATGATAAGCAGGTCGGCAATGTGGAATTGATGTATCGCAAGGCACTATTCTGGATTATTGATGGCTCATATGTAACCCGAACCGTAAGTGAGGACATCCCCACGGTTCGCCCTTGCATACGCTTTTTGAAGTTGCGCATTTCGGGGTGAGATCTGCCGAAAGTCCCGCCATTGAAGCCTGAAGCGCAAGCGAAGCTGTCGTTGAAGAAAGCAGCTTCGCTTGCGCTTTGTGAAGTTGCGCAGTCTTGTTTTTCGCCCCAAAGGGGTGCAACTCGATAGCCCTGGGTGAAGCCCTGGGTGAAGCCCTGGGTGACGAATAGAACAACAATAAGAAGCCCTGAAAGGGCGAAACTCCACGGAGACCAAAGACACCCATTTGTTTCGCCCTTACAGGGCTTGCCACGTTTTGTCCGTCAAATCCAGGGCGGCGCTTACGCGGCTGACGCCGCTCCGCTCTGCCCTGGGCTATCGAGTTTTTTGCCCTTTGGGCCAGGTCAACAGCGCAACTTCAAAACTGACGCTTCGGTTTACATCGCGGCAATCCGCTTCCGAGAATCGCTGGCACTGACGTTCCAAGCGTAGGTCAGAAGATCCTGAACTCTTCCCCTGCTTTACGAGAATTCACGGAATGAACCTCGCGAGGGCAGTGATAGTCAGGAGCGAGTTCGCTCGCGAATGCGGCGGCTGGCTTCGGAGAGGATTTTGCGTTCTTGCGGAGTGAGGCTGGCCTCACCGTGTTCAGTGATCTTGCGTAAGACTTCGTCCATCTTGAGTTCGAGGTCGTCCTCTTCCAGACTTCCGGACTTGGGCGTATACAGCCGCATTGACTGGCGACGCCGGCGGTCGCTCCACCACGAACCCAAACGGCCAAAGCCGAACCAACGGGTGAGCCGTAGTTCGAAGATCTGATATAGGAATCCGAACAGTAGGCCGCCGAGGTGTGCGCCGTGAGCGATGCCGTCGTGAACCCGCGTGCCACCGAGCGCGGCCCAAATCGGAAGCGTGTCGAACGCGACAAAGGCGACGATCAGCCAGCGAATTTCCATGGGGATCAACCCCATCAACAAGACTTGCTGGCGCGGATACCACATGGCGAAGAGCGCCATCACCGCCATCAATGCACCCGATGCTCCGACAGTAATCGAAGGCCGACCCAAGAACATCGCTTCCAGGCCGATGTGAGCCAATCCGGAAAAGACCGCCGCCAGCAGATAGAACGCCAGGAATTCGCGCGAGCCCAGTCGATCCTCAATCGTGCGGGCGAACCACCACAGACAGAACATGTTGAAGACCAAATGCAATAACGGGGCGGCTCCAGAGTCCCCGATCTGCTGCCTTGATCCGTGACAAAAGGCATACGTGACCAGTCGCCAGATTTGTCCGTGCACGACTTCCGAAGAGTCCAAGGCCAGCCACCGCGCAACGGCGAGCGACTCGAACTGTTGCCCGATAAAAACCACAACGCACAGGACAATGAGCCAACGGCAGACGGGAGTCTCGCCGCTGCCACCGCGGGGATTCCATTCAGGTTCTCGGTAGTAATCGCGGTTCTCGAATCCCATGACTGGCCTGTCTTGCGGACAATGCTGACAATTTTGAGTCTTGATCTTCAGATATAATCGCGTGGCACTACTTTTGGTCTCTCTTGTCCCTTGTAAAGGACGAATGGGACCGACGCGACCTAAAGCATCATGCGAATATCAATCTGAGAGTCAAATCAATCCGAACGGAATAATCTATGGCTTGAGCGCTGTCTTGGGCGTGTCACCCAATTGTTTCGCCAAGCGTTCATTGTCGGTAGTGAGTTGGTTGATCCGGTCGCGAGTTTGTTTCAGATCTCGGCGGAGTTGATCGACCTCTTTCTGAACGGCGTCGCGCACCTCTTCTATTTCCGCCACCGCTTTGTGATAACCTTCCACCAAATAGTGATCCAAGCTTTCTTTTTTCACGTTCATCGGGAACTCGCTGCCGCCGTTGAGTTCCTTCAGGCGTTTTTGCAAATGCTCGTCGGCGCTGTCCTTGTTCTCATTTTGAAGTTTCAAGTGTTCGAGTTGATCTTTCAGCTTTTCATCCTTGAGCAACAGGTTCCTTTCCTGCGTGCTGAGATTCGCGATGTGCTGCGGCGGAATTTTGCTTCTGATGCGCCAGTTCGCTCCGTACCGCCAGTCCGCATCTTCGCCGGGTCGTAACCGCCAATTCGGGGCGAGCGACGAGACAGCATCCTGAGCCGCGGTCACTTTGAATGGCCCGACATAGTTCGCCTCGGCGGCCGCGGCACCAGGCTGAAAAACGTAAACCACGACACCTTCGGCGAGGCCCAGAGTGGTTCCGATTCCCGGACTGATTGATCCCGGCTGGCGTCCGCGCTCGACCGTCACGGATGACCAATACCGCTCCCATCCGTGAGTCGCTCCCTGAAGCTCAGCCTTTGCCGCAGTGACCTGCCTTTCAATGTCAGTGGCTTGCTTGCGTTTGTCGAGCACATCCTTTTTGGCCTTGGCAATCTTCTGCTGCCAACTGTTGCGAACCATGACGATCCGCGAGGCAAACGACATCGCCACGATGCTGAGCACGAGCACCAGGCCAGCAAATGTATTGAGTAAAGCATTACGACTCATTGACGACGTTCCTTTTGGAGCACAGGGGTCAGGCACTTCGGAATTTCGGAATTGATCGATGTCTCGGAGACTGACGTCCCTCTCTCGCTGGGCCTTTGATCGGCCAATTCCGAAGTGCCCGCTTCCGAATCTTCCGGTGGAATCATAGGTCGGCTTTTTTCCGGGGGTCAAGAAGGAGATTTTGAACCGATCCCGTGAGTCACTGCGGCTCGTACCCATCCCGTGGAGTTGCCGGTAGAATCCCTCGCCGCTCGCCACGGTCCATCGGGGTCAAAGACCGACAGTCCAGGGCCAATATCCAACGACCAACCCTTCAGGGTGTCCCATGCCAAAGCCCAAATTCTCTCGCGCCGACCTCAAACCCGGCGAAGTCCTGTGTCAGTACTGCACCGCCAAGTGTTGCCAATACTTCGCATTGCCCATCGAAACGCCGGTCACTCACAAGGATTTCGATCACCTGCGTTGGTATCTCGTTCACGGCAAAGTCTCGCTGTTTGTCGACGGCGAGACTTGGTTTCTGATGGTTCACAACGTTTGCGACCACTTGCAGGAGGACAATCGCTGTGGCATCTACGACACCCGGCCGCAGATTTGCCGCGACTATACCACGAAGGACTGCGAGTACGACGGCGACGGACTCTATGACATGCTCTTCGAATGCTCGGAACAAATTGCTGAATTCTCCGAAGCCTTCCAGCCGCAAGAACCGCGAGCGAATAAGAACGGCGGAAAGAAGAAGCTCAATCTGCCGATCCTTAGCGGATCGCAAAGTTGATCTGGATCGAAGGGGTCGGGAGTCTTTTTCAGGTCGGCGCCAACTCGACTTCGTAGATCGTGCGACGAAATCGCTGACCTGAAAAAGACTCCCGACCCCTTCGCTCACCTGGCTCAGCTTGGATTGGCCGCTAGGCACATTCGGGCGTCAGTGATATTCTCCCGCCGTGCGTCATCACCGATGCTGGTCACGGTCCTTTCACTCGGCTGAACGGAGTCAGTCATGTCCTCACAACTGCAAGATCCCGAGAAGGCCACCTTTGTCGAAACAGCTCTGAGGCTCGGTGGCAAGAGCGACGAAGAAGCCAAGAAGACCGGAGCGCTCGATCGAGCGGACGAGCAGGTTGAATCGCTGTTCGCGCAGAAATACCAAACCGGCGGCAGTCCGATTCACCGCGCCGTCTGGGACGATCGCTTTCCCGTCGACCTGTTCTTGTCGCCGGAACCGACAAATCCGCCCGAATGCGACAAGGTCATGAAGGCGTCGCTGGAGGTTGTGCGCCGGCACGTCCGCGCCAAGACGTTGCTCGATGATCAGCGCAAAATCACCGATCAGGTCCTGCGAGAACTCGGCGACGCCGGCTACTGGGGCTTGCTGGTCGATCGTGAATTCGGCGGCAGCAACGCGCCGTTTGTCGCGTTCGCACGGTTTCTTCGGCAGATGGCCACGGTCGATCCAACGGTCGCGGGACTGGCTTCCGTGCATGGCTGCATCGGCGCTGTCGATCCGATTCGCACGTTCGGATCGGCGAGTCAAAAGGCCAAATATCTGCCTTTGCTGGCCAGCGGAAGGCGGCTGTCGGCGTTCGCGCTCACCGAGCCGTGTGCTGGCTCTGACCTTACTGCCATGCGGACAGAAGCCAAGCTCGACGGCGACAATTATGTCGTCAACGGCGAGAAGCTGTTCATCACCAATGCGATCGCCGGACGCACAATCGGGCTGGTCTGTCTGATCGACAAGAAGCCCGCGGTGCTCATCGCCGATCTGCCGGATCCGGAGAACGACGAATTCCAAACCAAACGGTATGGGCTGTACGCACTCAAGCACTCGTACAACAACGGTCTGATCTTCAAGAACTTCAAAGTCCCGAAAGGGAACTTGCTGGATGCCGGCCGCGGTGACGGGCTGACGATTGCGTATCACGGGTTGAACCGCGGCCGAGTCGCGCTGTGTGCGAATGCCGCAGGGACGATGCGTGCGATGCTGGCCAACATCCTGCCGTGGGCACGCTTCCGTAAAACCTACGGCGCAATGATTGAGACTCGTGAGTTGGTGCGGCGGCGTTGCGGTCGCATGGCCGGGCTGATCGTAGCCTGTGACGCACTCGTCGATTGGTGCAGCGGGTTGTTGGATGAAGGCTATCGCGGCGAGATGGAGTGCATCATCGCGAAAATCTTCGGCAGCGAGTCTCAGAAGGAAGCAGCCATTGAGCTGTTCATGAAGACTCACGGCGGCCGAGCCTTCTTGCACGGACACCTCTTCGGCGACAACGTCCATGAATTCCTCGCGCCCTGCATTTACGAAGGTGAAGGAGAAATGCTGGGCATGGCATTTCTCAAGTCGCTGATCAAAGAGCATGGCACGCGATTCTACGAGCCGATTGGAAAAGCCCTCGTCGCCGCGGGGATTAAGAATCCGAATCCGCTGAACCCCGCTCACGCTTGGGCACTGCGGAACGCGATCGTGCCATATGCCAAATGGCGGATGAGCCAATTCTTCGGTGGAGCTGGCACCGCAGTGCTCCCCACAGCCGGTCCGAGCAAGCTGCACGAGCATGCTCAATGGGCGGCAAATCAATTGCAGAAGCAGCGGCTGACCGTGGACGGACTGATGCAAAAGTTCAAGCTGTCTCTGGCCGACCGGCAATGCTCGATGGCTGAACTGTCAGCACGCATTCAAGACCTGGTGGTGATACTGGTCACCGCCTTGTGGGCCTCACGCCGCAATGACGAGTTGATTCATACGGCTGCCGATGTGGTGTGCCAAGACTTACGCCGCAAGTACACCGGCCAGCGTCCTTCGAGCGCCTACTTCAAGACGGTGACGAAGCTCGGCGAGGCGATCGCCGCCGGCGGCTTCACCGCCATCGCCGGCATCGACGAGACCGAAATCCTGATGCCGTATTCCCAATAATGCGATCAGCGTTCGGTGGCCCAAGGGGGTCGGGAGTCTTTTTCAGGTCGGCGATGACGCCGCACAAGCTACGAAGTCGAGTTTGACGCCGGC
>JAYVSP010000152.1:0-5226 GCA_043775215.1 Planctomyces sp.
GGACCACCTCTTCCGCCGCCGTCGCCATCAGAAGGCGCGAACGCGCGAGGCCGCGCCGCCCATGATGATTAACGATTGTTGATTGTTGAAGTGGTCGGAATTCCGAGCGTCAATTACTTCAACAATCAACAATCGTTAATCATCAATCGCTAATCTGTCTTGGACTTCTGCCTCAATTCGGGACTTAACTGCCCATGAATACCGCAACCGCTTCGGCTGCTGCTGGGGTGCGCTGGACTAAGAAACATCTGCTCGGCTTGGAAGAACTGTCCGCCGAGGAAATCACGCTGATTTTGGATCAGGCGGCCGAATTCAAACGACTTGCCACCGAAGGCGAAACGAAACTGAGTGCCCTCAAAGGGACCGTCGTCGCCAACTTGTTCTTCGAGCCGTCCACGCGCACACGGACCAGCTTCAGCCTCGCCGCCAAACGACTGAGTGCCGACACGGTCGACTTCACCGCGTCGAGCAGCAGCCTCTCGAAGGGCGAAACCTTTTACGACACGGCTCAGAACATTGAGGCGATGGGAGTCGATCAAGTCGTCGTGCGGCACAGCACGTCCGGCGCACCGCATCTGCTCTCCAAACTTCTGAAAGCCAGCGTGCTCAACGCGGGCGACGGGACTCACGAGCATCCGACGCAAGGACTGCTGGACATCTTCACGATCCGCGACCATCGCGAAAAGATTGCCGGCCTGACGGTTGCACTGGTCGGCGACATCCTGCACAGCCGCGTCGCACGCTCGAACATCTGGGGTTTGAAGAAGCTCGGAGCGCGCGTCATCGTTTGCGGTCCGTCCACGCTGATCCCCGCGCACGTCGAGCGGCTCGGCGTTGAGGTCTCGAACAATCTCGACGAAATCCTCGGGCAATGCGACTGCATCAACCTGCTGCGCATTCAATTCGAGCGGCAGCGATCCGCGTTCTTCCCATCGATCCGCGAATACGCGCACTTCTTCGGCATGAACGGCGACCGCATTCGCCGCGCAAAGTCGGACGTGTTGATTCTAGCCCCCGGCCCGATCAACCGCGGCGTCGAGATCACCCCCGAAGTCGCCGACGGCCCGCACTCCGTCATCCTCGATCAAGTCACCAACGGCCTCGTCATCCGCATGGCGTGCCTGTATCTGCTGCACAATCGGCGGCAGGAAGAGTCCGCGAATGCGTGAGAGTCAGATGCGTGAGGCTCATGGAGCAATGAAATGAAGACACGTCTTGTACAAATCGGTAAAACCAAGGCTGTGCGAATTCCTGCGGTGTTGCTGGCGAAGACATTACTTCCGAATGACGTAGACGTCACTGCCATCAACGATTCGTTGGTGGTTCGGCCGATTCGGAAACGTCGGTCGGGTTGGTCAGCGGCATGTGCTCAAATGCGAAAGCACGGTGACGATCAACTGCTCGATGCGAAGACATCGCCGAACACCTGGGATCAGGAAGAATGGGAATGGTAGTTCGGCGATTTGCTAAAGTACCTGGTCGCCTCAAATGCAAAAAGTGAACCGGAGCCAGTTATGACGACCATCGTCTTACCGCCAGATTTAGAAGCAGATTTGTGTCAACAAGCTGTTCGCGAAGGAAAAACTGTTGAGTCGTTGGCGATAGACGGCTTGCGGGAAATGGTTGTTGCCAAGTCAAAGACGCCTCCGAAGAACTTAATCGAGTTTCTTGGCGAGTTCGTCGGTTGCGTCGAAGGAAATGGCGAAGCTCTTTCTGAGAACTGCGGAGAGCGATTCACGGAGTATCTCGTGGAGAAAAAGCAGGCTGGAAAACTATGACCTTGACCGACACGGGACCGTTGGTGGCGCTGTTTGCTCGGCAAGACGCGCATCATTTCGAGTGCGTTGTGGCGGGGAAACTGCTTCCCTCAGGTCCGTTGCTAACAACTTGGCCGTGCCTGACCGAAGCGATGTACCTCTTACATCGGGCCGATGGCACCAGAGGCCAGCAAGCACTGTGGGAGTCGGTCAGCAAGGAGATGGTCGCGTTGCTTGATCTTTCTTCGTCGGAATTGTTCCACATGCAGGAATTGATGGAGCGATACCGCAACGTGCCGATGGACTTTGCCGATGCGTCGCTCGTCGCGGTCGCGGAGTCGCGCGGAATCAAGCGACTCTTCACGCTCGACAGTGACTTTCGCATCTACTGCCTTGCCGACGGCACAACATTGGAGTTGATCCCGTAGTTCTGGAATGACCGAATGAGCACCACACTGATTCGCGGCGGACGCATCGTTGATCCCAGTCAAAACATTGACCGGGTTGGCAATCTGTTTTTGCGGAACGACCGCATCGACGGGATCGACACTGGCGCGGCAGTCGCCGATCACGTCATTGATGCGACGGGCTTCATCGTCTGCCCGGGGTTGATCGACATTCATGTTTCGCTGCGTGAGCCGGGTGACGAGAAGGATGAGACGATCGACTCGGGCACGGCGGCGGCTCTGGCGGGCGGAATGACATCGGTCGCCTGCATGCCGGACACATCGCCGGTTGTGGACACTCGGGCGGCGGTCGAGTTCATTCAATTACAATGCGGCCGAGCTGGGCACTGCAACGTCTTCCCGCTGGGAGCCGTCACCAAGAATCACGATGGCCAAGAACTGGCGGAGATCGGTCAACTGGTTGAAGGCGGAGCAGTCGGATTTACCGACGCCAAACAGCCCATCGCCAACGCGGAGATCATGCGCCGAGCACTCGAATACACGCGCATGTTCGGCCGGCCGATCTTCAATCATCCGCAAGTTCCCGAACTCGCGGCCAAAGGGATCATGCACGAAGGCTACTACTCGACGCTGCTGGGCCTGCGGGGCATTCCCGCCGGAGCGGAAGTCATCATGGTGGCGCGCGACATCGTGCTGGCCGAGATGACGGGCGGCCACGTTCATCTGATGACCCTCTCCACCGCCGGGGCCGTCGAACAGATTCGCCGCGCGAAAGAAAAGGGAATCCGCGTCACGGCCGAAGTCACACCGCATCATCTGGCCCTGAACGACTCGCACTTGCAAGGCTATGACACGAACTTCAAAGTCGATCCGCCACTGCGAACGAAAGAGCACATCGACGCGCTGATCGCGGGCCTGCGGGACGGGACCATCGACGTGATTTGCTCAGACCATCAACCGTTCGCCGAAGAGAAAAAGCAAAATGAATTGGATACCGCTCCGGCAGGCATCGTCGGCTTGGAGACGCTATTGCCGATCTGCATTAAGACACTCATCGAGCCGGGCCACCTAACGTGGTTCAAGCTGATCACCAAGCTAACCGTCAACCCGGCGAACATCCTCGGCATTCAAAAAGGGACGCTGAAGTCCGGAGCCGACGCCGACGTGACGATCATCGATCCCAACACCTCATGGCGCATCGACCCGACTCAATTCCGCTCGAAAGGACGCAACACGCCGTTCTCCGGCTGGGACGTCAAAGGCCGAGCCCACACGGTCATCGTCGCGGGGAAGACGCGCTATCATGTGTGACTCTGATTTTGGAGTGCGGTGTGTCAGCACCGCTTTGGATCGCGGTGTAACGCTTTTTTTGGATTGCTCGACGGAACTCGTCGGCGAAAGAAAAAAAGCGGCTGCGCCGCAATCCAAAGCGGTGCTGACACACCGCACTCCAAATGTCATTGGGAGGAGCGACGCCGGGCTTCCGCCTCTTTCCACAACGGGCCATAGACCTCTTTGTCGAACGGCGGACAGCCAGTGGGATATTGACCGAGCGGATGGTCTTTCGTCCGCATCAAGT
Organism: Planctomyces sp.; assembly: GCA_043775215.1. Classification (GTDB taxonomy): domain Bacteria; phylum Planctomycetota; class Planctomycetia; order Planctomycetales; family Planctomycetaceae; genus SXKJ01. The sequence continues at coordinate 3,744 of JAYVSP010000152.1, forward strand.
TCGTGCAGAACGAAAAAGTGCGACAGACTCGCTTTCGATCCAAGTGGCCGGTGTCGGCCAACTGCTTGACGAAGTCCGGTTGCGACAGGGTGCCTCGGCCGAGGCCGACCAGCGCGATGCGTCCCAAGGCCACATTCGCTGCGGCAGCTTGCGGCATGAACTCTTGCAGCCAACTGTAGCCACTGCCGACGACGGGCACGCTCGTCGTAGCCGAAGTCGTGAGACTTCGGACCGAACTCTGGCGAGTTCGGCTACCTTGCACCTCGGCGGCGATTCGGAAGTGGCGGTCGATTCCGATCAGCGGGTGTTCCGGCGCGTGATAGCCGTCGACGGGAGGGTAGTCCGCCGGACGAACGACGTGCGGGTTCGCGTACGGATTGCCCATCGAGACATTCAGCAGCGACACGCCCCAATCGCTCAACCACTGCGCGAGCCGCAACGGCTCGGACAGCTCTTCGCGCAAGTGGTCGTGTGGGTCCGTGCCGAACGCGGTTGTCAGCGGCAATGTGTGCGGACACGGCTCGCCGATGAAGTCCGCTCCCGCGCCGCGATACGGGATGCCGTCGTAGGCATTGAATCGCGACGCGATCATGAGGTCCGGCAGTTCGGCGCGCACGCGAGCGATGACGTTGCGAATCAACCGCGTCCGGTTCTCCAGGCTGCCACCGTATTCTCCCGCTCGGTTCTTCGCGGCGAGCAACTCGGACAGCAGATACCGATGACACTGCTTGAGGTCGATGAAGTCGCAGCCGATCCGCGCGGCGAGTTTGGCGGCAGTGAGATACTGATCTTCGATCCGCTTCAAGTCATCGTCGCTCAGCAGCGGAGTTGACTCATCGACAAAGCGGCCGGTCGATTTGTCCTTTGTCAGCGGATCGAGGATCGGGTCGTGAGTCGCCAACAGCGGTCGTCGGAAACTGAATCGTCCCGAGTGCGTCAGTTGCAGACCAACGAGCAGGTCGCGGTCCTGCCCACAGGCGTCGCGGTGAGCCTGCCGGCATTCGGCCAACATCCGTTCGATCGCGGTGGCAGTGCCTTCGTGCAGCCACAACTGCCGCGGATTCATCCGTCCTTCGTCAGCGATCGCGGTCGCCTCGCCCCAGATGAGCTTTGCTCCGCCGCCTCCGAATCGGTGATAGCGGCGATAGGTCAATTCGTCGGGTGCTCCGTCGATCGTCCCGTCGCAACCCTCCATTGGCTGAATCGCCCAGCGATTGCCGACCGAGCGTCCGCCAATCTGGAGCGGCGTGAACAACGGAGACAAATCATCGGACATTGCGATGTGTCGCAGTCCCAGACGATCGGCGTCGGCCAAAACATCCGCCGCGGTTTTGTACTTGAAGTAGTGTGCCATGATGCGGCTTTGGAGTGCGGCGATGCATCGCCGCTTTCTTTTGCGGCGGAGCCGCTTTCCTTGCGTTGAGCCGGGTGGCGAATTCGAGTGAAAGAAAAAAAGCGGCTCGGCCGCAAGTGAAAGCGGCGA
>JAYVSP010000153.1:0-2673 GCA_043775215.1 Planctomyces sp.
CCGCGACTCGCATTCCGAACATCAACCGAATCCCGACATCACGTTTCCCTGCGATCGACTATGCAATGGGAATCTCAGTTGCGGAGCAACTGAGCTACGATTGAAGAATCAACCGCCCGCTGTTCCTTCGCGTGTCGATCAGCAGCTCTCTACACTGCCAACGAAAACCCGAAGCGCGAGCGAGGCTTTGTAAAGCTTCGCAAGGCCACTACCCCCGTGACTTGGCACTCGATTTTGATTCCTTGAACCGGAATCTCCCTATTTGCTTGGCAGCTATGAACGATCGCGTTGACACTATGCCGACCCAAGGCGGGCTCGACAGCCAAAGCCTATTGTTTGTCGAAGAACTTTATGCGGCTTGGCGGGCGGACGCTGGATCGGTTTCCGACGCATGGCGGCAGTACTTTTCGCAATTTGACGATCAACGTGGCGAATTCGCTTCGCAGCCACGGGTATTGCTGCAACGCCGCGATCTGGCATCGGAACACGAAGCCCCTGTCGAACAGCGGGATGACCGCGGACTCGCGAAAATCGATGGCTCGCAGATGGCCGTGCTGCAAGAGCGAGTCGATCAGTTGATCCGCAACTTTCGCGTGCGTGGACACATGATTGCGCAGTTGGATCCGCTGGGGCAGCCTCGGCCTCGGCCGCCTGAACTTGATCCGGCATATTACGGTCTCGATGAGCGAGAATTGGATCGGCCGTTCTCGACCGAGGCTATCGGCGGGCCACAAGTGCAGACGCTACGGCAAGTGCTCGACCATTTGCAGGAAACGTATTGCCGTTACATCGGGGTGCAGTTCATGCACATTGATGACCTCGACGTGCGTGAATGGTTGCAAGACCGCATGGAGTCCAGCGGCAACCGCATCGAGTTGCCGCGGCGAGCGAAGTACCGCATCCTCAGTCAGCTTTCCGATGCGATCGTGTTTGAGGAATTCATCCAAAAGAAATTCGTCGGCGCGAAAAGTTTTTCGCTCGAAGGAGCCGAGACGTTGATTCCATTGCTCGACATGGCGATTGGAAAGTGCGGAGCTGACGGCGTGGAAGAGATCGTGATTGGCATGGCTCACCGCGGCCGGTTGAACGTGCTGGCCAACGTCTTGGGCAAGCACCCGCGACAGATCTTCCGCGAGTTCGAAGACATTGACCCCGAACTGCATGTCGGTCGCGGCGACGTCAAATATCATCTCGGCTACAGCAACGATTGGGAAACTGCCGGCGGGCAGAAAGTCCATCTGTCGCTGTGCTTCAACCCCAGCCATTTAGAGTTCGTCAATGCGGTGGCACTGGGTCGCGTGCGAGCCAAGCAGGACCGCTTTGGCGACACCGCGCGGAAGAGTGGCCTCGCGCTGCTGATTCATGGCGACGCGGCGTTTGCTGGCGAAGGAATCATTCAAGAGACGCTGAATCTCAGCGAACTGAGTGCATATACGACCGGCGGCACGCTGCACGTCATCGTCAACAATCAAATCGGCTTCACCACCAGTCCGCATGAAAGTCGCTCGACGCCGTATTGCACCGACGTGGCGCGAATGCTTCAAAGCCCGATCTTTCACGTCAACGGCGAGAACCCGGAAGCGGTGGCCAAAGTCGTTGAGTTGGCTTTGGAATTTCGCAAGACGTTTCGCCGCGACGTGGTTATCGACATGTACTGCTATCGTCTGCGCGGTCACAACGAAGGTGACGAGCCGACGTTCACGCAGCCATTGATGTATGAAGCGATCCGCCAGCGGCCGAGCGTTCTTTCGAGCTATCGCGATCATCTGTTGGCCTTGGGCGGCATCACGCGCGAGGATGCAGACTGGATCGCCGAGTCTCGCCGGCAACATCTCGAAGAAGAATTGACCCTCGCACGCAGTGAAAAGTATGTCCCGCCGACGCATGCACTCGGCGGCCTGTGGTCCGGCTATCAGGGCGGGCCGCGCGATGCGGCGGCCGATATCGAAACCGGCGTCGAGTCTCCGCGACTGGTGAAACTGCTCGAAGCACTCACGACTCTGCCCGACGACTTTCATCCGCACAAAAAGATTGAACGTGGACTGGCGCTGCGACGCGAGATGGCCGACGGCAAACGCTCACTCGATTGGTCGGCGGGCGAAGCGCTGGCCTTTGCTTCGCTCACCGTGCAGGGCGTCCGCATTCGCATGACAGGACAAGACGTGGGACGCGGCACATTTAGCCAGCGACATGCCGTATTGCATGATGTCGTGGACGATCACGTCTTTGTGCCGCTGCAACATCTCGCCGCCGATCAAGGACCGCTCGAGATTTGTAACAGCCCGCTCTCCGAAGCGGGCGTGCTGGGTTTTGAATACGGCTACAGCCTCGATTGCCCCGACGGTCTTGTGCTGTGGGAGGCTCAGTTCGGAGATTTCGTCAACGCCGCGCAGGTCATCATCGACCAGTTCCTCGCCAGCGCCGAAGACAAGTGGAATCGACTGAGCGGTCTCGTACTGTTGCTGCCACACGGATTTGAAGGACAGGGGCCAGAGCATTCCAGCGCGCGACTGGAGCGATTCCTCACTCTTTGTGCGGAAGACAATATGCAGGTCGTCCAGCCGTCGACCCCCGCCCAGATGTTCCACCTCCTGCGGCGGCAGGTCTTGCGCAAGTGGAAGAAGCCGCTCGTCGTCATGACGCCCAAGCAGCTGTTGCGTCTTCCGGCTTGCG
>JAYVSP010000154.1:0-5579 GCA_043775215.1 Planctomyces sp.
ATCTGCAAACAGAAACTCGCCCGTCCGCCAAAATCGAAAAATCGCAGTCCCGACCCCGACCGCACGGGTTGATCCCTACCGAACGGCGTAACGCGCTGGAGACCGACGGCGGCGAATGAGGTGGACATCTACGGCAGCCTCGGCAACGACGTCCTCGTGGGCGGCAATGGCAAGGACCTCGTGCAAGGGGACGATGGCAACGACATCATCAACCCCGGCCCGCCCAACCAAAAGGACAAGATCACCGACGACACCTACCTGCTCGACATATATAACGCTGCTGTCGCGGAAACCTTCGTGATAATATCAACTTCTAGCGCATGCATCGCGGTCACAAATTCCGGATGCGCCAAACCCGCCAGCGCCACAACACACAGGTCGGAACGCTGCTGCCGAAGTCGCGCAATCTCTCGAATGGCGATTTCCCAATCGGGATCGACATCCCAAATCACAATCGTTCCGGCCGCCAATTGATCGATCGAGCCAACCGATGCTGAGGCCCCCCAGGCCACCACCAAATCGAACAACCACTGCCGTAACGCCGCATCGGGCGAGACGACCAAGACGTTTCGACCGTGTCGTTTGGCGGCGGCAAGATCGGATGAATTCGCGAACAAACTGTCGAATTCAAATGCTTCATCGCGTGAAGCGGTAATGGGCAGCGGTTCGATTCGGCGACCAGTCACGATGTCCCAAACATGATTCAGTCTTGAGGCGGCGGCTCGCGCGGGGACTCGCAGGCCGATGGGCCAGATCGTGCGCGTGCGGCCATCGGATTCGCACCACGCCCCGAAGCACACCACCCACTGCGCGAGCGGCCAGCGGCCGAATGCTGCATTGACCTCGGAACTGGAGAACTCATCGGGCCATGATTGCGCGACGACAATCAAATCGGGTGCGGGATCGGCAGCCTGTGGTAAGTGAGCTTTATAGCAAACGTCAGCGCGGCCACCGAGGGATTGCAACCACGCAGAAATGTCCGACATCTCCTCGTGATCGGCAGCGCCGATCACGAGGATGTTGAGACCAGGCGAGTCTATGTCACGTACCATGTGTCGCCGCTGTTGAGCAGTTTCTCGACGTCGCCGTCACCAAGCTTTGTGCGGGCGGCTTCAACTTGACTGTTGACCGCTTCGTCGTAGGTCGGGCGTTCGACGGCTCGGAAGATGCCCATCGGTTCGGGGAACTCCGGGTGACGCATGCGGCTCAAGAGGAAGGCCAGTGACGGTTCCGTTGTTCTCTCGTCATGGAACAGCAGGTCGTCTTCCTTCACATCGCCACCGAGTGCGACCACCTCGACATGATTGCCTTCGCGGACGCGGATTCCCTTGGTCCGGCCTTTGCCGAAGATCAGTGGCTTGCCGTGTTCCAGGTACACAATGCTGTCGTCTCGCGTTTCTTTGTCGGTCGCGTAGAGAAACGCGCCGGAATTGAAGACGTTGCAGTCTTGATAGACCTCGACGAACGCCGTCCCTTTGTGGTGAGCGGCTCGTTCGAGAACCATCGTCAGGTGCTTGATGTCAACATCGACCGAGCGGGCGACGAACGAAGCCTCGGCTCCGATCGCGACCGACAGCGGCGTGAGCGGAAAGTCCACCGAGCCGTACGGCGTGCTCTTGGTCTTCTTGCCGAGCGGACTGGTCGGTGAGTATTGGCCTTTCGTCAGGCCATAAATCTGGTTGTTGAACAGGATGACTTTCATGTCGACGTTGCGGCGGATGGCGTGCAAGAAGTGATTGCCGCCGATCGACAGGGCATCGCCGTCACCGGTGATCACCCAGACTTGCAACTCTGGCCGGCAAAGTTTCACTCCGGTGGCAATGGCGGGAGCTCGGCCGTGGATGCCGTGCAGGCCATACGTATTCATGTAGTATGGGAAGCGGCTGGAGCAACCGATGCCCGAAACAAAGCAGAATTTCTCCTTCGCGATGCCGAGCGTCGGCAGGACTTTCTTCATCTGGGCAAGGATCGAATAGTCACCGCAGCGCGGGCACCAACGGACTTCTTGATCGCTGGCGAAGTCCTTCGACAGAAGTGTGGGGAGCGCGGGAAGTTGTTCAACAGGCATGGGGGAACCTTTTTTGTATTTGCCGTGCAAGCGGTTTGCCTTGCGCTGGTGGGTGAGAATTGCCGTAGATGAATTCGCCAGAATTCAGACATTTGGAAGTCCAACAATCTGAAGTCTGGCGACTTCAGCTACGAAAGTTGGCCGTTGATCGCGTTGACGAGTTCATTGACCAGGAACGGTTTGCCTTCGGTCTTGTTGTAGCCTTGAGCGTCGACGAGGTATTGATTTCGCAGCAGGAGCCGCAACTGTCCGTTGTTGAGTTCCGGAACCAAGACCTTCTCGTAACTCTTTAGAATCGTGCCTAGGTTTCGCGGGAACGGATTCAGGTAACGCAGGTGCGTGTGCGCAACTGATTTTCCTTCGGCCTGTGCCTGTTGGACTGCGGTGCGGACGGCTCCGTAAGTGCCGCCCCAACTGATGAGCAACAGTTTGCCGCGCGTCGGACCTTCGACCGTTTGCTCAGGAATGTAATTGGCCACGCCGGCGACTTTTGCCGCTCGAATCTGGACCATGTGCTGATGGTTCTTCGGCGAGTAATCGATGTTGCCGGTGACGTCTGCCTTCTCCAGACCGCCGATGCGATGTTCCAAGCCTTTCGTTCCCGGCACAATCCACGGCCGCGCCAGTTTCTCGTTGCGCTTGTAGGGCATCAGTCCTTTGTCACTGTTGATCTCGGAAAGGTGCTCGATCTTCAACCGGGGCAGATCTTCGACCTTGGGAATCAGCCAGGGTTCCGCGCCGTTGGCAATGTAGCCGTCGGAGAGAAACATCACCGGGCACATGAATTCGGTGGCGATGCGAAACGCTTCTTGAATCATCCCGAAGCAATCGCCGGGGCCGGAGGCGGCAACGATTGGAATTGGGGACTCGCCGTTGCGGCCAAACATCGAGAGCAGCAAATCGGCTTGCTCCGTCTTCGTCGGCAAGCCGGTGCTCGGCCCGCCGCGTTGGACGTTGATGATGACCATGGGCAATTCGGTCATCAGACCCAGACCCATTGCCTCGCCTTTCAGGCAGATGCCGGGACCGCTGCTGGCGGTGACCGCCAAGTCGCCCGCGAAAGCTCCGCCGACCACCGCCGACATCGCGGCGATTTCATCCTCGGCCTGGAATGTCTTCACGCCGAAATGCTTATACATTGAGAGATCGTGCAGAATGTCGCTGGCCGGCGTAATCGGGTAGCCGGCGAAGAAGACCGTCTTGCCGGAGAGTTTCGCCAGCGTGGCGAGACCCATCGCCACCGCTTCATTGCCGGTGATCTTGCGATACTTTCCGGGAGGCAGCTTGGCGGGTGGCACATGATAGTGAACCGTGAACGATTCGGTCGAAAAGCCGTAGTTCATACCCGCTCGCAGTGCTCGCAAGTTGGCTTCGACGACTTCGGGCTTTTTGGCGAACTTGGCTTTGATCCATTCTTCGGAAGGCTTCGAATCACGATCGTACAACCAGTAGGACAAACCGAGCGCGAAGAAATTGCGGCAGAGGTCGGCTTGCTTCAAGCTCAAGCCGAGTCCTTCGACGGCATCGCGATTGAGCCGCGTCATGGGGACTTTGTGGAGCCGAAACTTCGCCATGAGCTGTTCGTCATCGAGCGGATTCGAATCGTAGACCGCCTTTTGCAAGCCGCTCTTGTTGAACTCATCCTCGTTGACGATCAGCGTGCCGCCACGTTTGAGGTCGGCGATATTTGTCTTCAGCGCTGCCGGATTCATGGCGACCAGCGTGTCCACTTCATCGCCCGGCGTGAAGATGTCGCGATTCGAGAAACACAACTGAAAACCCGAGACACCAAACAGTGACCCGGCCGGAGCGCGAATTTCCGCGGGAAAGTCGGGGAGCGTGCTGACGTCGTTGCCGAAAATGGCGGACGCATTCGTCATCTGGGCACCAACGAGCTGCATGCCATCGCCTGAGTCTCCGCAAAAGCGGACGACTACTGTTTCCACGTTCTCAAGTTTTTTGCCATTCGTGGAGGCCGAGGCCTCCGCTGTCGCCGTTGACATTGCGTGTGCAACTCCTGGATTTACGGTGGGAAGACGCTTCTCGATCAATCAGCGGGCGCTCGCTGGGGATTGTTGAGAAAGGCGGCCAAAGGTCAATGTGGGCGGTAGTCCTGCGAGCAAACTGCTCCAACCATGCCACAATCTCCGGCCGACTGTTTTCAAAGCCACTGGCCGAACCAGTGCGCGGTGGGTGAACGCTCGGATGTTGTCTCAACTTCGCAGGCACTTTGTCAATTGAGCAATGCGTCTGGAGAGGACGAAGTTCGCGCACGCCATTCATCGGCTAGAAACGGGGCCGGGCTGGAGAAACTTCCATCGAGCACGAGTCGCGTGATGCCAACTCTTCCGATCAACTCAACAAGCCATCGATTCCACCTGAGTTTGCGGAGTTCCGACGGCCCGCCAAATCGTTCGGAAACTTCGTCCAGTGTTGCCATGTGAATTCCAACGGGCAGATAGCCTTGGTCGTCAACCGGTGGAATCATTGAGCACTTTCGAACGCGATGCCGCACGGATATGAGGCCCACACGGATGGGACAAGACGCCGCTGCCATCGCGCAGAAAAGAGTCGGTTCTGAGATGGACTGGAGCGGGCGGCATAACGCTCTGATACTTTGAGATGTCATTTGGTTGGTCATTCACCGATCAGTCGGGTCAGAAATCGATCGATTCAGCCGCCCAAACATTTTCAGAGATCGCAAGCGATCTTCTCAAATCCAATGATTGCTAGTGAGTTAGTGAGATTCCTGTTTGTAGCTTGAATGGGCACTCCACTTGCTAAAGGTGGCGACGGCCGAAAGATGAAGGCCGTCCTAAGACTTCGAGACCATAAGGCTCGAGGCAGCAATGCCTGAGCTAGCGGAAAAGAAAATCGAGGGATCAGACCTTCATCTTTCGCGTCGTTTTATGGCCGAGGTCAGTGAGCAGATTGAACTTTGCCAAGTCTGTTATGCCCCATCAAGGAGTGGAAATTATGGCGACGATGACTGCACCCAAAATCACCGGACGAACCCCTGAGTCGCGATCGCAGAATTTTGACCCGAATGACGAATCAGGACATATCCTTCGAAATGCAGCGACCGCGTTGGGGCAAGGGGCAGAAGACGCCTGCTCGACCTTTGCCAACAAGGCTGATGAGGCCGCGGCCGCAGCCGGCCGACGGATCGAATCGGTCGCTGATCAAGTCCGATCACGCACTTCGAACGAAGGTGTTGTCGGAATGGCTTCGGAGAAACTTGCTACATCATTGGAATCCGGTGGCAAGTATCTCGAAGCCCAAGGCGTGACAGGCATGGTGGATGATATCACCGCGCTCGTTCGCAATAATCCCATCACTTCATTGCTGGTGGGCGTGGGCTTGGGCTTTATGCTCGCTCGCGCTAGCAGCCGACACTAGGGATCGGCGCAGAAATAACTGTCAGATGTCGCTGAACTCGCCAGAGTTCAGATCCGAAGTCTGGCGACTTCGGCTACGACAGTTCAGATCCGAAGTCTGGCGACTTCGGCTA
>JAYVSP010000155.1:0-2305 GCA_043775215.1 Planctomyces sp.
CGTTTGCGGCATGGCAGAACGATGGGGGCAACACGATTTCGAAGTGTCGTGACATGAATAAAGTCTCCGATCATTTGAAGTGCGGTGATGCATCACCCCACTCCCAAGTTCCGATTCACCACAGGCCGTGCAGCGGGCCGTTCTTTGCAAACAGGACATCGACACGCCGAGTGATTTCCGGGTCTTCGATCAAGGGCGGCGCGTGATGCGGTTTGATGCGGCCGTCGATCACAAGTGAGCCTCGGCAGCCCCAGTGCTTTTGTTGGACAAAGGCCCCTAAGCCTGTGACGTCGGCGGCCGGATTCGAGCGAGTGAACGTGACCCACAGCCAGTTGTTGAGCGTTCTCGCGGCGAACTCACTGTCGTCGACGAGCAGGATCAGTGGGAAGGCGTTGATTGGAGTCGACCCGTCGAAGTGTCGCAGGAAGTTACCGATCGACCGCTCCATCTCGCCCTCGCCCGTGCCGAAACGGGGATCAAACTTCGGTGCGGTGATTGCCAGAATGCCCGGCAGGCAGATGTGCGGATCGCGGAAGCCATCAGGCCAGTTGATGCCGCTCGGAATTTCGGCGGGCAGTGTGCGTCGAACGGGGCCGGCGGCCGCGACCACCAGCTTCGATCCTGCATTGAATCCGTGACCGCTGTAGTCCAGCGTGTCGATTGTCGTTTGCGTCTGAAAATGCAAGTCGGATCGGAAATCGACTCGCTCCAAGACGTGATGGAAGAACGCCGGGATGTCGTGAATGTCGAGTTGTGGATTATCTTCACCGGCCACGATGAAAAGGTATTTCGCCAACGACAACTGGCCCTGCCCCAAGATTGCGTTTGCGCACGTCAGCAGCTCTTGCGGCTGGCGTTGTGTGGCATAAGGCACATAGCGCTCACTGCCGATCGCCAGCAGCAGCGGATGCACGCCGGCCGCGTCGACGGCGTGGACCGCCTTCACTCCGGCAATGACGGTCGGAATGATCGGGCCGGTGATTTCGTGGATGATCGCCCCGAAGTTGGTGTCCTCCTGAGGCGGGCGACCGACAACCGTGAACGGCCAGATCGCGCCATCACGGTGATAGACTTTCTCGACGCACAGCACGGGAAAGTCGTGAGCCAAACTGTAATAGCCGAGGTGATCGCCGAACGGACCTTCCGGCAAGAGCTTGTTCGGATCGACCGTGCCAACAATACAGAAGTCGGCCTCGGCGACGATCGGCAACGGCGCTCGGCGCGAACCGCGCGCTCGGCGCGGGTCTCCCGACCCCGCCGTAGACCCCGACCGAAGGTCTCCAATTGCCATGTCGTGCTCCGCACCTTGGAGACCTTCGGTCCAGACGCACGGCGGGGTCGGGAGACCCGCGCCGAGCGCAACGTCACCGCGAATCATTCGCACGCGACGTCCGCCCAGTGCTCCCGCAAACGTGAGTTCGCTCATCCCTTCGGGCAAAGGCATGACGGCGGCCAGAGTCATCGCCGGCGGACCGCCGACAAAAATGTTCACGCGGAAGGGTTCACCTCGGCGAATCGCGGCGGCGTGATGCACCCCGATGCTGCGGTGAATCTGATAGTGCAGGCCAATCTCTCGGTAGGGTTGGTACTGTCCACCAGAAAGCTGCACGCGGTACATACCCAAGTTGGAGTGTTGCCAGCCGGGGCGGTCGGTGTCTTCGGAATAGACCTGCGGTAGCGTGATGAACGCTCCCGCATCGTCCGGCCAATTGACGATCTGCGGCAGTTGATCAATCGTGGTTTCGTTGGCGAGCACCGGTCCATGCGTGACGAATTTCGGCAGCATGTGTAGCGCCGTGAATGGCACATCGCGGTATCGCCACGGATGTTTGGCAAACGCGAACGGATTGATCTTCAGATCGATCAGCCGCTGTACGGCATCGAGCGTGTCACGAAACAGAAACCGAGTCCGTTCGATGGTGCCGAACAGATTCGCGAGCAATGGAAACCGGCTCCCCTTCGCGCGAGTGAACAACAAGGCCGGCCCGCCCGCTTGGTAAACGCGGCGTTGAATCTCGGCGATCTCCAGACGCGGATCAACTTCCGCGTCAATGCGGATGAGCTGCTTCGTCCGCTCCAGATCGGCGACACACCCTTGAAGATTGCGGTAGGACATTGAAGGGAACCCAAATTTGGAGTGCGGCGATGCATCGCCGCACTCCTTTGCGGCGGAGCCGCTTTCGTTGGTTGAGTCGCGTTATTGATTCAAGGCTCTTCCGGTGTTCCGGGGAGGCAAGTTTCAAAGCCACGGATGAAACACGGATTGAACACGGATCAGGACGGCGAACAAGGCAAAGAAGAATAG
>JAYVSP010000156.1:0-2920 GCA_043775215.1 Planctomyces sp.
AGTCTCAGATGAGTTCATCGCCGTCCTCCGTAGTGCAAGATTCCAGATTGCAACTCCAAGTCCTTAACAATGTCCCGACTTCCTATGGAAACCCTTGAAGTTGCAAGCTGGAAGCTTGCACTACGACCGAAGTCCGATGAGAGCAGCGCCCAATGCGGCGACTGACTGCAACAATCCAGCCACCCGCCAGGCACCTCGTCCGCGGCGGAAAGTCACTACTCCGGCAATCACTGCGATTCCGGCGCAGCAGGACAACATGACCAAAGGGCCGGACGCCGAAGCGAAGCCCGCAGCCGGCGGTTTCAACAATCCCACGATCGCGCCACTGAGTGCCAGCCAACCGAAAGCCGAGATCAACGGCACTGCCGATGAATCGCCTAGCGGCGGCGAAATATCCCCCAGTTCGCGGATCGCGTCCTCGCGTGTCGGCACGATCGTCCAGACATTGGTGAGTCCGGAGATTTGCAAGACTTCCGCAACGAGTCGGTTGGAATTCACGACAACCATTCGCCGCTGATGCTCCTTGGCACCCTTCCAGAGTTTGATGACCAGTGCGACCATCGCGCTGCCCATCGCGGTGAGCGACGAGAGGTCCACCAAAAACCCGGTGGTCGATTCGAGGCACAGTTGCCGTAAGACGTCGCCGCTGACTCGTTCCATATCGGTCCAGCAGGACGAGCCAACCTCGGGTGAAAAGGCCACCACGGAAATCCCTTGATGCGTTTCAATGCGATAAGGCGCGGCGGCCAATGCAGCGACGGACATAAGAAACCCTCCCTGGTTCTGCCCCGATTTCGCAATCTTCGATCAGATCGCCAACTCGCCGCAATCCGATCGACAGTTCTAAAAGGCATTTCGCACTCGTCTGATACGATCCATCGACTACGCCGAATCGTTCAAGGCGGCGTACCTTATCGGAATCCCCACCGAATCCAAAGACGGCTTTTGAGGCCCATCTGTGTCCGGTTCGATCTTAGCTGCATAGGATGAGTTCTCTTGCCCGTGACATGAATCCATTGGTTCCGCGGACAGCAAAGAGAGCTTCTCTTCCGTTTCGTTTTCCAAAACTCCGTTTGACACCCTTTTTTTCACACCCCTATACTCGCCCTCAATCTGTGGCAGCGAAATAGGTTGGAACTCCATTCCGCCCCGGTCGAGCTGCGGATCAAAACATTTCACGGGTCGGGACGGAGTCCCAATCCAATTCATGTCTGAGAGCTGTCACGATGACAAATAACATCGGTAAGATCCTGGCAATCGCCACCACATTCCTGAGCGTGGCCTTTTTGGGTTTTGCCTTCGTGGCCAGAGTCGGTGGTCCCAATTGGGAAGGTGATGCCGAAGCTCTGGAAAAATACTACGTCGAGAGAACCGACAACCCGAAAGAGACGACTTACAACCTCAAGAGCAAAGCCACGGGTGAGACGGTCAAACCGAATACCAAAGTGCTACCCGACGCGATCTTGGCCGCCTATCTGGATGAGGCAAAAGATCTCGACGCGAAAATCAACGTCCTCACGCCACAGTTAGAACCGCTGCAAACGCGGCTAAAGGAAGTCCAGACTCATCAAGCGATTGATCGCAAGGCGATGGCTCAACGAGAACAAGAGTTGGATGCCGAATTTGCAATGGTGACCAAACTCATTCAGGAGAAGTCGGTCGAAGGGGACAAAGTGGCTCAGGAGGCGCTGACACTTTGGGCCGAAGGCGAGTTGCGGCGCGAGGATGTCTACCGGCTGCGCAATCACCTCGAAGAGTTGGAAGTCGACGATTTTCAACTGCGCGAACAAAAGAAACGACTGCAAGACGAACTCAGCCGGCTGCGCGGCGTGTTGGCTCGCTTGCAACGGCGGCACGAACAATTAGAAACAGCGGCGGCGTCCGAGAAATAACTCGGCGGTACACAATGAAGAAGTGAAGGGGCGAGATCATGTCATTTTTGGGCAAGTTGCTGGTCGGGTTGCAGTTTGCATTGAGCATCGTGTTTCTGGCATTTGCCGGCGCGGTCTTCACAGCGCAACAGAATTGGATGACCCAGAAGTTGATCGTCGACAAGAATTTCCAAGATCTCACTCGCGAAAAGGACCAGCTTGTCGAAGAAGCCAAGCAGTTCAAGGAACGCATCGAGCGTGATCTCAAGAACGAACAGAACAAGGCTCAGGTCGCTGAAGGTCAGGCGAAACTGCTGAAGGACCAATTGGACGCGGCGGAAAAAGAACTTGTCGCCGCCAAGACCGAACGGGATGAGCAACGCTCGCTAGCGAAACTGGCGATCGAGGAAGCCCGGCAGCGCCGCGATGAGGCACTCGCACAGCGCGGGATCAACAACGAATTGCACAAGCTGCTGAATCAGAAGAACGACAAGGTCAAAGCTCAGGAAGACATCATCTTCAACAAGACGGTCGAAGAGAAAACGCTGACCGAGAAGCACTCGAAGCTGCTTTCCGATTTGGCCATTTTGCAAAAGATTCTCGCGGCGAACGGCTTGCCGACGGATCCCAAGTCGGTCGCCGGCCTGCAAACTCCGCCCCCCTCCGTCGAAGGTGAGGTGCTGGAAACCAAACGCGGCGGACGCAACGGTGCGGATCTCGTCGAGTTTTCACTGGGCAGCGACGATGGCTTGGTCGAAGGACACAAGCTGTCGGTCTACCGGCCCGCTTCCGGCGATCGAGCGGCCAAGTTTTTGGGAGAGATCAAGATTGTGTACGTGACGCCCGACAAGTCCGTCGGCGCGGTGATATTGCGAGCCAAAAACGGAATCATTGAGAAAGGTGACCATGTCACGTCGAAGCTCTGAGAGCAGCGGCAGCAAAGCCCCGCCGGACGTTTTCGTCGGCCTGATGTTTGTCTCGGTCGCGTCGTTGATCGCCGGCATCATCCTGCTGGTGATGGAGTTGAACCGCTACGACTGGAAGCTGGG
>JAYVSP010000157.1:0-4951 GCA_043775215.1 Planctomyces sp.
GTTCAGCCCGATCTCGACGGGAAACTCACTGGCATCCTTGCGTCGGCCGTGCAGATCGCGGCCCACGCCCATCGCCCGCGTCTCGGGTTGAGCAAAGAATTTCGACAGAAAGGTCGGGTGCTGCGCGCGAAAACGATCGGGAATGAGGAGTTCCACCGGTTGGCCGAGCAACTCGCTGCGGACATAACCAAACAGCGTCTCGGTCTGCGAATTAACCAGGACGATCCTCCCTTTCCTGTTCACCACGACGATGGCGTTGGGAGCCGATTCCACCACTCGGCGGAATTGTTCTTCGGCCCGTTTGTGCTCGGAGAGGGCTACCGTCAGGGTCAGTCCCGTCACGCTGGCAATCCCCAGAAAGGATTGCAGCCATAGCAGCGAGTCGTTGACCGCCGTCGTCACTGACGTGTCGAGATTCTGAGTGACTCCGTACAGCGCAACCACGGACATCAGCAATGTCGCTAGCGTCACGACTCTCTGGTCAAACCGGAATGCCAGCCACACCACACACGGCATCAGCACGAAGACCAACGGCGAGTGAATGGCCCCCACCGTCAGCAGTCCGTCTGTAAAAACATTCTGAGTGATCACCAACGCCAGTCCCACCGACAAGATGGCCTCAACAACACGCCACGAATGCCATGTGAACCGCGGAAACGGACTCCACGTCAGCAACAACGGCGTGACGATCAACACGCCGATCAGATCACCCATCCACCACGTCCACCACGTCGCCGAATAGCTCGCCCAGCCGGTCAGCCCCGCCAGACACAAAGTGGTGACGCCCCAAGTCGCGGCAACCAGACAGCTCAGGAGTTCGATGCCAGTGAAGCGAAAGACGTCTCGAGCCCGATCGAAGGTCCGAGTCGGCGAAATCCAACGCCGAATCAGGAAGGCTCCCAGCAGCGCTTGCAGAGCCGACCCCGCACCAATGCTGGCCGCAATGGTCAGGGGGCGGAACACGGACGTCAGACTGGCTGGCTCCCACGAAACGCCGACGTTCACCAGAAACGAGCCCAATAAAACTCCGGGCCACATTCGGTAGCCCCACAACACAAGACCGGCGAGTGCCACGCCCGAAGGCGGCCAAACGGCAGTGACGTACCCAGGCGGAATGGCCAACCATAATCCAAGCCGGCCAGCCAAGTAATACGCAATGGCCAGAACTGTCACCCGGCGCAGATCAGTCGTCGCGCGAAAAATCGTGGCCCACGCAGGCTCCCGGCCGGGTGGATTTCGAGCTCTGTATCCATCCGCAGACAGTGCAACAAGTGTTCGAGGCATTCCTCAAGCTCACAACGCGACGTGTTCGTAGAAGTGGGGCACTTTCAACACGCCGAATCCCTCATCGCATCGGCCGAGCCGATTCTACCGAGGCGATCGATCAAAAGGGTAAGCTGCCTGCCAATCCTTTCGCCCAGATTGCGGTATGATGCTCAGTGGCTCTTACATTGCGACTTTGAGTTGAACCTGTGTTCCCGCCTCGGCGGGAGATTGCCATCGAACGTCTCACCTCAACGGCGGCACGGTGACCCCGAAGAGAAAAGTTTTTAACGCGAAGACGCAAAGGCGCAATGTATCACAAACGATTTGTCCAAAGCGCGCGGAAATATCTGATGATACTTGGCCATCAAAAACACCTTGTCGTGTCGTTACCTTGTCTGTCTTTTCTTTGCTGCTTTGCGTTTTGCGTTGAACCTGTGTTCCTCCCCGGCATCATCGGCAAGTCCAGAGACTGTTGCTCGCGCGAGTCGCTGCCGTTAAGAGTCTCCCCGTATGTATTCGGCCTGTTTTGACCCTCGGCGCGCGAAGATGACTGCTGTCGTGTCCAACTCGTTTTCTAAGACTGAATCAAGCCCCTCGGCAGACGAGGATATTTCGGCGGCAACGAACGCTCCGCTCGCCGAGTATCAGCGGCGGCGGATTGAGTTTGCTGGGCACGCGCAGCAACTCGCACGCGTTGATCGCCGGTTGTCGCTGACCCGCGCGGCCTTATTCGTCATCGGAGTCGGGCTGTTGGCCTGGGGATTCTATTCTCCGATTTTCGCCTGGTGGTGGTGTCTGCTACCGGTAATCGGATTTGCGGCGGCTGTTGTTCGGCATGAGTCGGTGTCCCGGCAATTAGATCGCTGCCGGCGTGGGATCGCATATCACGAGCAGAACCTCGACCGGCTGGAGCATCGCTGGCCCAGCGCGGGGACAACCGGCGAACGGTACGTTGACGAGCAACATCCCTACGAATGCGATTTGGATTTATTCGGCAAGGGGTCTCTGTTTCAGCTTCTGTGCCGAGCTCGCACGCGATTGGGCGAAGATGTGCTGGCCGGTTGGTTGCGGACGGCGGCAAATCCGTCGGCGATCGACTTCCGGCAGCGAGCGATCAACGAACTGCGCGGCCGTGTCGATCTGCGCGAGAATTTGGCGCTGCTGCCGGCCGAAGTGCATGATTCGCTGGACCAGAAGTTACTGCACCACTGGGCGTCTCAGCCGCCGCAGTCACTGTCGTGGAGATGGCTAGCCGCGGCGGGAACCTTTGGGATCGCTGCCGTGGTGTCGGGAATCGGGTGGATGGTGCTCGGCTGGCCGCTGGCGATTCTGGTGTTTGTTGCGATCCTCGAACTGCTGCTGCACTTCGCGCTGAAGAACTCGCTGCTGCGAGTGGCCCATGACATGGACAAGGCGAATTCCGGCTTGGCCATTTTGTCGCAAGTGCTCAGCGTGCTGGAGGCGGAACAATTTCACACGCCGTTGTTAGCGGCGTTGGTCGCGCAAATCGACAGCGAGCATCACGTTCCCTCATGGCAGATTCACCGCTTGCAGAAGTTGTCGGCGTGGCTGGACAGCGCATGGCACAATCAGTTGTTTGCACCGCTGGCATTTTTGCTCTGCTTGCCGATCTGGCTGACGCACGCGATCGAACGTTGGCGAGCAACCGTCGGCCCGCACATCGAACAATGGCTGGACGCCGTCGGCCAGTTCGAGGCCATCAGTTCGCTGGCGGGTTACGCCTTTGAACATCCGGCCGATCCGTTCCCGGAAATCATTGCAGTTGAGGTGGGGCGGTGGAGTGATGGGTTGGTGAGGCGAGACTCAAATCTCCCCACCTCCCCACCTCCGGTTCTCCCCACCTCAGCACCTGTCTTCGACGCGGCCGGTTTGGGACATCCGCTGATTCCGGTTGAGCGATGCATCCGCAACGACATCCGTTTCGGGGCCGAGCCGCGGTTGGTGATGGTCAGTGGCTCGAACATGTCGGGCAAGAGCACGTTGTTGCGGACGATCGGCAGCAACGTGGTGCTGGCGTTGGCGGGAGCTCCCGTGCGTGCAACGCGGATGCGAGTCTCGCCGTTTGTGCTGGCGACATCGATCCGCGTGCATGATTCGCTGCTGGAAGGAGCATCGCTGTTTTTCGCGGTGATCTCGCGCATGAAGAGCATCGTCGAGCGAACGGGCGGCCCGATTCCAGTGCTGTTTTTAATCGACGAAATCCTCCCCGGCACGAACTCGCACGATCGCCGCGTCGGAGCGGAAGGAATCATTCGCCGCTTGCTCGACCGCGGCGCGGCCGGCTTGGTCACGACACACGATCTGGCATTGACGGACATCGTCGAGAAACTCGGCTCGATCGCCGTCAACGTTCACTTCGAAGACCGCTTAGAATCCGGCCGCATGACCTTCGACTACCGCATCCGCCCCGGAGTCGTCCGCCGCAGCAACGCACTCGAACTGATGCGTCTGGTCGGCCTGGGCGAGATGCCGGATGAAGGCTGAAGTCTAAGGGATTCTTCAAGAAGAACTCCGTAGACCGTTTTGCCAGACCGGTCACGCCGTGAATTTGGTTTGACAAACCCAAAATTTCATTTCCGATTTCGTTCGCGATCCGCATTTCCCCGGTGAGGCCGCGGTTGTGGCGGCCGGACTATCAGTTTCCGGTCATCTCCTGGGTGCAAAATCATGCTGATCGCAATTCTGGTTGCCTGGAATGCGAGCAGATGATTCTGCCGTAAGGAGTTGACCGTGCCGAGGAATGATTTGGAATTCGCGGCCGCGCGGCGTCGCACCTGACGGAGATATCTGGTGATCGCCATGGAACTGGCCGACAAGACCTTATGGGAACGCTAGCTTGTTTAATAGTTGTGGTTTATCTCCTTTGCTCAGCCACTCGTAATCGAGTGGGCGTTAACCTGGACCCGTAGTGGAATATTCAGTAAGCCAGGTTTAGATACGACACCTTGTTGGTTTTGCAGCTTCTGAACTCGATGACCGTACGCAACGACACCAACCGTGTGGGGGGAACCGCAGGTTGCAGGTTCTCCAGAGTCTTTTGCAAAACCTCTTTCGCCACGTCCATGCGGCTTTGTGCTTTGCCGCCATGAGTTGATCTTGTTCGTCAAGGCCACCGCCGTTGGTGCTTCATTGACGTCATCGACGGCGTCCGCGAAAAGCGTGGCCGCCCCTTGCGTGAAGACATTGTAGACGACGCTATCCAGCGTCACGTTGGGCTCCTGAAACCAACCCGTACCGATGTTGACGGTATCGTCGAGTTCGCGGCGGACCGTCAACGTGTTGGCGGTATGCGCGGGGTTGGAGTTGGCGGTGAGGTTCAACACCTCGAGCAGATCGAGCAGCAGCGTGTTCGCGCCGCTGCCGCGGATGTCGAGGGTTTCGATGTTGGTCAGCTTGTTGTCGGCCAGCGTGGTCAGGTCGAGCGTCAGACCGCTGCCGTCCAGCCGCAGCGTGTCCGCGCCGTTGCCGCCGTCGAGCCGTTGGAAGGTGGTGTCGGAGATCGCCAGCAGGTCATTTCCTTCGCCGCCGTAGATCACATCCGCGCCGCCGTTGCCAACGAGCGTGTCATCCACATCCTCAGTCGCGGCAAGTAGCCGTTCGGATTTCGGGCGTTGTGTTTCTTTCGGATTTGGTTCTTTGGTTTTCGGATTTGCGGCTTCGCCGC
>JAYVSP010000158.1:0-3907 GCA_043775215.1 Planctomyces sp.
CGCGGATTTCATTGCGTTCTGGAGCGCTCGCCCTCGCTGACGCTTCGGGTTACATGAAAGTACAGCCTTCCCAAATTGAAACATTGGCCTGCCCTGTGAAAAATACCACCGACTCTTGGCAGGCTCCCAATCGGCGAACTGAAATATGCCAACGTTGCAAGAAGTGACAAACGACATTCTGGCTCAAGAGTCTGCGCTGCGCACGGGAGGCGGTGCGGCCGGACAGGTTCGTCAGAAGCGGCTCGGCCGGCTGACGGTGCGTGAGCGATTGACCGAGTTGCTTGATGTCGATGCACCTTTCTTGGAGCTCGGACTGTGGGCCGCGTGGAAGTTGTATCCGGAATGGGGCGACGTCCCGGCGGCGGGCGTTGTCACCGGGATCGGGCAAGTGGCAGGTCGCGACGTGTGTGTGGTCGCGAACGATGCGACCGTGAAAGCGGGAGCCTTCTTTCCGCAGACGGTCAAGAAGGTGCTGCGTGCGCAACGGATCGCGATGTCGTTTCGGTTGCCGTTGGTGTACCTCGTCGATTCGGCGGGGGTGTTCTTGCCGCTGCAAGACGAGATCTTTCCCGACGAAGATGACTTCGGCCGAATCTTCCGCAACAACGCGGTGATCTCGGCGATGGGGATTCCGCAGTACTCGGCCGTGATGGGGAACTGCGTCGCGGGCGGAGCTTATCTGCCGGTCCTCTCCGACACGTTGTTGATGACCGAAGGGAGTCAGCTTTATCTGGCCGGTCCCGCGTTGGTCAAAGCGGCGATTGGCCAGACGGTCGATCCCGAAGAACTCGGCGGTGCGCGGATGCATGCGGCATTGAGTGGGACCGTCGATTACCGCGAGCCTGACGACTCCGCCTGTCTGCGACGATTGCGATCGCTGATTGATCTCTTGCCGCGTGAAGGAACGATGGACGCACACCAGCCCGACGCGCCAGCGAGTGACAGCAGCCCCGATCCCTCGCTCGCGCGTCGGGCTAGTGAACCGGAGCGTGAACCCCACGACTTGTATCAACTGATCCCGGCGGACGAGCACGGCGAGTACGATCTGCGCGACGTGCTGGCTTGTGTGGCCGATGCCGGTTCGGTGCAGGAATATCGAGCCGAATATGGCCAATCGGTCGTGACGGCATTCGCTCGAATTGATGGCCGACCGTGCGGGATCGTCGGCAATCAACGGCTCCGCAGTCACACCGCCGGTGGCGAACTTCAGATTGGCGGCGTGTTGTACGGTGATTCGGCCGAGAAGGCCGCGCGGTTCGTGATGCAGTGCAATCAGACCGGCCTCCCAATCGTGTTCTTGCAGGACGTGCGCGGGTTTATGGTCGGCAAGCAAGCGGAGCAATCGGGGATCATTCGCTCGGGCGCCAAGCTGGTGAATGTCGTCAGCAACAGCGTCGTTCCTAAATTCACCGTCATTCTCGGCGGATCATTCGGAGCGGGGAACTACGCGCTGTGCGGCAAGGCTTACGACCCGTGGCTGATGCTCGCCTGGCCGACGGCGCGATACGCTGTGATGGGTGCCGATCAAGCGGCTGACACGCTGCTCAGTCTGAAAGTCCGAGATGCCGAACGCGACGGCCGAGTGTTGTCCGACGACACGAAGCGACAACTGCTCGACGAGATTCGCCAACGCTACGAAACACAGACCGACATTCGTTACGGTGCCGCTCGTGGCTGGGTCGATGCGATCATTGCACCACACACGACGCGCCAGTGGCTGGCCACGGCACTGAGGTTGATTCCGGAGAACACGACGAAATCCGAATTCCGGACGGGCGTGATGCAGGTATGATGGCCTTCATTCGTCGTGTCCTTTGATTCGTCGTACTCATTTGAATCGGATGCGAAAAGGTAACGACGAATCGAAGGACACGACGAATCAAGGGAGGAGGAGTCGATGATTTCCAATACCATTCGTATCGGTAACGCTCACGGATTTTGGGGCGATCGTCTGGACGCGGCGGCGGAGATGCTGGAGCGGGAGCCGGACCTCGATTTTGTGACGCTCGACTTTCTCGCCGAAGTGTCCATGTCGATTCTGGCCATGCAGCGGGCGAAAGACCCGGATGCCGGTTGGCCACGCGACGTTGTCGAGGTCGTGCGTTCGCTGGCTCCGTATTGGCGAAACGGCGGACGTTGTCGGTTCATCACGAATGCGGGAGGCTTGAATCCCGTAGCGTGCGCGCGGGCGTGTCAGCAAGTGCTGGCCGAGGCGGGCTGCACAAATCGTACGATCGTCGCGGTGACCGGTGATGATGTGCTCGCACTTGTTCTCAATGACGACGCCAATTCTGGAGAACTGCGTCACCTCGACACCAGCCAATCGCTGACGGAGGTGAAAGACCGGCTGGTCACGGCCAATGCGTATGTCGGTGCCGACTGGATCGAGCAGGCTTTGGCTCTGGGTGCCGATCTGGTGATTGCCGGTCGAGTCGCCGATCCCAGTCTTACGGTCGGCGCGTGTGCTCATGCATTCGGATGGTTGTGGACCGATTGGGATCGTTTAGCCGGAGCGACCGTCGCTGGGCACTTGATTGAATGCGGAGCTCAAGTGACCGGCGGCATCGCGACCGATTGGCTCGACGTGCCCGACGTGGCGGAGATCGGGTTTCCGATTGTGGAAGTCGATTCGAATGGCGGCTTCGTGGTGACGAAACCGCGCGGCACGGGCGGTCGAGTCTGCGAGCAGACGGTCAAAGAGCAATTGGTCTATGAGATCGGCGATCCGTCGAGTTATTTGTCACCCGACGTGACCGCGTCATTTCTGTCGCTGAGTGTTCGCGAAGTCGGCGAAAACCGTGTCCGTGTAGAAGGTGCTCAGGGCCGGGCAGCACCCGCCATGTACAAAGTCAGTGCAACGTATCGCGATGGTTTTCGTGCTCAAGGACACTTGACGGTGTTTGGCCAAGATGCCGTGGTGAAGGCTCGCCGCGCGGGAGAGGCGGTTTTGGAACGACTTCAACGTCGCGGCGTTCATTTCCGCCAGTCTGTTGTGGAATGTCTGGGAACAGGAGCTTGCTTACCGCAACCCGTTCTCGGCGAGAGCGAGCGACACTTCACCGAGACAGTTCTCAGAGTGGCCGTCGCGGACGAATCACGCGACGCCGTAACGCGGTTCACGCGCGAATTGATGCCACTGATCACTGCTGGCCCGCCAGGCACGACTGGCTATGCAGAGGGTCGCCCGACCATTCATCCCGTTTACCGATATTGGCCTTGCATGATCGCGCGAGAACGTCTGATACCTCGCTTCACCACATTCGAAAAAGATCGGCCGGCGGCTGGTATGCACAACGGGACAACAGAGCCGGTTCAACACGCGCATCACTCCGACAATGATCGCTCGACGACGAATCCGGCAAACAGTCGCGTGTCGATATCCCGGCCGAGCTCCGATCGATCGCCCGCCTGTTTGAACGACATCGCGACCGCGCGCAGCGGAGACAAGGGAATCAACGCCAACATTGGCCTGGTCGCTCGTCATCCGGATGATTTTCCGAAACTCTGTCGCGAAGCCACGGCGGAACGCATCGCAAATTATTTCGGCTTGTCCGACGTTGGCCAAGTGCAACGATTCGAGTTACCCAATCTGGCGGCACTGAACTTCGTCCTGCACGGAGTCTTGGCCAACTCACTTCGCGTAGACGCACAAGGTAAGACGCTGGGACAGGCGCTGCTGCTGATGCCATTACTTCCGTAAGGACTCATTTTGAGCACCAGGGCTGGCCAATTTGTCGTGTTGCGAAAACTGTAGGGTGGCGAAGCCGCAAATCCGAAAACCAAAGAACCAAATCCGAAAGAAACACATCGCCCGAAATCCGAACGGCTACTTGCCGCGACTGAGGATGTGGATGCCGGTTTTCGCCTGGGACTCATTTCAGATTTTGTGTTTCGGATTTCCTTTGGA
>JAYVSP010000159.1:0-8585 GCA_043775215.1 Planctomyces sp.
CCGTCCGAGCTGGTTTCGCCGACGTTTGCGTGAACTTCACGAGCAATACCTGCTGGCCGTTCCGAGCAACACGTCGCTCCGCGATCAGGAAGTCGAAGCCCCGCTGGGGACCGGTCGCGGACGCCCGCTCAAACGTCCGTGGCAGAGCGCGTCGTCGTGGGCGGATGCTCAGCCAGCCAGTGCGTGGACCCAGCTCGATGTGCGCGACGCCGCGAAAGGACCGCTGATCGTGGAAGTGCTCAAGCGTCGCGTCCGCACACGCGACGAGAAGCGCCGCGAATGTCCCGACGAAGAGGTGCTGGTCGTGATCCGCTATCGTGATCGCGACCGTGCCGTGACGAAAACGGACTTCTATTTGTCGAACGCCAGTGCCGAGACTCCGCTGGCGGAATTCGCTCGCGCGGCGAAGGCCGAACATCGCATCGAAGAATGTTTGCAACGCGCGAAGTCCGAAGCGGGTCTGGCCGATTACGAGGTCCGCAATTGGGTCGGTTGGCATCACCACCAAACATTGTCGCTGATCGCGACGTGGTTCCTGACCACGGAATCGCGGCGGGGAAAAAAAATGGACACCAGCGATTACGCTACCACAAATCCGCGAAGGCATCTCACAAATCCTCCACCGCGCGTGCGGATGCGATACTCCATCCCGCATCCAATCCGAACGCGAGACACGCCTGCGGCGTAATGAACTCGCTCGCCTCTATCACTGGAAACAACACAACAAACTCGCGCCATTGAACATCAGTAAACGACAAATCTAAGACAGTCGAAATCGAATGTTGCTGGGGAATCGTCCAATCCGATCGACTTGAACTCCGCGTGCCCCTGCTTTGCCGCGTCGGCCCATCGAGCGGACCACTGCCGAAACTGTATGCCGTACTCCGCCGATCCTTCCGCGCCGACGACGACGACGACACTTGGCCGCGACCGTTCGTCGGCACGAGCGGGCATTTTGAAATCCCAATGTCCAAATCCCAATATCCAATGAATTGCCAATGACCAAATCCCAATCAACAACCGAGCGTGGGAACACAACCTACGCTTGGCTTTGGTCATTGGGACTTAGACATTCATTGGACATTGGGTTTTGGACATTGGGAATTTCCTACGGCAAGCCTCTCCAGCGGCGCAAGCCCCATTCGCCGATCAAGCAACTGATCGCCAGCAAGAACACCGATGACTGTTGAGTTGGAATGGCTGCCAACGATGTTGCTCAGTCGCTCCCGCGACTGAGATTCCGAGACGCGATCGATCACTGCACATCGCCACTTCGGGAATCAACCAACGTTCGTAATGCGAGTCGCGGGAGCGACTCGCCTACGTTCCTGCGGCTTCCACCGCTCTCTGTTATTGTAGAAATATTTCGTCTTGCCAATGCCTAGGTCGGCACAGATTATCTCCCCACGAATCGCGGGCCTCAATTTGGTGATGTGTTTGACACGCTGAATAAGCGAAACATTCTTGACCCAGCACTGATAGCGACGGAGTTGCTGTCTGCGCTTGCTCCGCAGCGGGAAATTGCGGCCAAGTGGTCCAGGAATGAGTGAAAAGTGCATGAGCGCCTTTTCACGCGGGCCACCGCGAGATTTCAACTTGCCAACCACGGCACCTTCGTCGCCAAAAATAATAGTCCCGGACAAATTCTGTCCTATTCAACCCGGACAAATTCTGTCCTATTCAAACAGAGAGACTTGCCATGTGTTTTGCTTCTTGGTTGGGTTTGTTTCGAGACCGTTTAGCAGTTTCTCAGCGCCGGAACTCCCGGACGAAACGCTCTGGATATTCGGAATCGCTGGAGTCGCGGGCGATGTTGACCGTGTCGGTCCTCGTGATTGGATCAGAATTGTCCATCACTTCGGACGGACCGGACAACATTGTTGTCCAAGAGAATCCGACGAACCCCGGTAAAGTTCAGGTTGTGGCCACCACTGGCTCTGTGGTCACGACGTTTTCGCCCAACACGGACGCCAGTTCGCTCAACGTGATCACGATCACCGGCAGCGATTCGGACAACGTGATCGATCTCAGCGGCGTCGTGGCTTCGGTCTTCAGCGATCCGTCCCTCACCATCAACGTGCAAGCGGACGATGGCGACGACTCAATCATCGGCAGCCAGGATGTCGCCAACAACTTTAGTGGTGGTGACGGCAGCGATACGCTCACCGGCGGGTCGCAGGTCGATACGCTCAATGGCGGAAACGGTGATGATTCAATCTCCGGAGGTGACGGTAACGACAGCCTGATTGGTAGCGACGGAGCCGATCGCCTGAATGGTGAAGGGGGCAATGACACGGTCGATTCCGGAGGTGGCAGTGACATCGTCGATGGCGGCGATGGCGACGACAGCATTACCGCTGGTGATGGAAGCGACTCAGTGGTGGGTGGACTTGGAAATGATTTCCTAAACGGTGGAGCGGGAGTCGACACGCTGAGTGGCGATGCCGGCAATGACACGATTCTCGGCGGCAGCGAGAACGATTCGATCGACGGCGGCGATGACGACGACAACCTCAACGGCCAAGGAGGCAATGACGTCATCAATGGCGGCGCCGGCAACGACAACCTTCAAGGAGACATCGGAGCCGACTCGATGCAAGGCGGCGATGGCAATGACACCGTGAATGGCCAAGCCGGCAACGACACGCTCGAAGGCGGAAACGGCAGCGACCGCCTCTTTGGCGGCAGTGACCACGATATCCTCTACGACGATTTCCGGGCTCAAGATAATAGCGGTACCGGCAATGACACGTTGCTGGGACAGTCCGGCAATGACACGTTGATTGGGACTGGCGGTTCGGATTCGCTGGACGGCGGCGCTGGCTTCGATTTGCTCGACACGCGTGTCGACTCGATTTCGATCAATGACGTGCAGATCAATCCCGAAGGGAATTCCGGAACTCGCATTGCCACGTTCACCGTCACTCTGTCTTCGGCGTTAAGCGTTCCGATTACCGTCAATTTCGCGACCAGTTCCGATGGCACCAACGCGGGAGGAACCGCGACTGTGGGAGCGGATTACATCGCCACCAGCGGCACGCTGACGTTCACTCCCGGCCAGACCAGCAAGACGATTTCGGTAACAGTCTTGGGGGACACGCTCGACGAATCCGACGCTGAAACTTTCTTCGTCAATCTTTCCAAGGCCATGAATGCCACGATCGCAGACGGACTTGGTGAAGGCCGCATCTTCGATGATGATGCTTCGGGCGCTCCGCCGGTGCTCGATATCTTCTTGCTGTTCGATGACACGGGCAGCTTCGCTGCGGCGGGGCCGACAACGCAGACGGCATTCCCATCAATCATCGCGCAGCTTCAGGCGAATTTCCCCGGATCCGATTTGGCGTTCGGAATTGGCCGCTTTGAAGATTATTCCACATCGGTAAATGGCGACCGGCCATTCATTTTGAATCAGCCGATCATCACGGATGATACGGCGGGGTTCAGCACGGCGATTGATGCCGCATTGACTCGCACGTCTCCGGGTGGCGGTGGGGATCTTCCTGAATCCGATATTGAGGGATTGTTCCAGGTCGCGACCGGAGCGGGCTTTGATGGCAATAACGACGGCGACACCACCGATAGCGGCGCGGCCGGTCTGGCGGCAACGCAGACCAATCCAACGGCAGGTGGCGACGTGCCGGCTTACTCTTCATTTACGGCGGACCCCGCCAACAATGTCCTGAACCCGACCGTGCCGGTCGCAGGTTCAACGAACGGCGTCGGATTCCGACCGGGAGCACGCCACATCGTCCTGTTGGCCACCGATGCCGGATTCAAGTTTGAGAACGATTCCGTTGACCCCTACACGGGAGTGGGAGGCGTGACTGTTTCCGCTTCCGCGTTCACGCCGAACTCGTCAACCACCACGCCACAGGGTCGAGGCGCTCGCATTCAAGCGACGATTGATGCCTTGATCGCGGACAACATTGAAGTCATCGGCTTGGGAACATCCAATCCGCTCATGTCCACTCCGCGACAGCAATTGGAAGCGTTGGCCATGTTGACCGGAGCACTCAACCGCACTTCGGGTACCATTGAAAACGGGATCACAGCCGGACCGTCGGCCGATGACATTCAGCCGAATCAGTCACTCTACTTCCGGATCAATCCGGGTGACGCCGCCGGACTGGCTGCGGCGATCGTCAACGGTGTGACCGGAGCGGTCGGCAATCCGCCACCGCCGCCACCGCCACCACCACCGCCGCCACCACCGCCTGGTGGCGTTCAAGCCGACACGCTGCTGGGTGGTGAGGACAACGACACACTATTGGCTGGGGAGACCAATGACTTCCTCAATGGCGACGGTGGAGCGGATTCAATGGACGGCGGCAATGGCAATGATTCGATGCTCGGCGGAGCCAGCAACGACACCATGAACGGCGGTGGAGGAGACGATACCGTTGACGGTCAAGGCGGCAATGATGTCGTAAACGGCGGCACGGGGAATGACACCCTCGTGTGGAATGGTCTCGCAGATGGCATTGACGCGTTGAACAACACGTCGGGTTTTGACACGGTCAGTGTCAACGGCACCGCGTTCAAAAACACCCTCACGATTGGCAAGAATACATTGAGCCAATTGACGGTGACGGAAGGAACCGCGTCGATCACGGTGACGAACTTGATCACCAATGTGGTGATTAATGCCGGAGCGGGTAACGACGCAGTGACGATCAAAGATCTCAGCGGCGTGGCTCCGACTGTTGTGATCCTGAATACAGATGATGGAAATGACATCGTCACAGCTTCGGCCGCGAACTTGGGCGGAGTCCGCTTGGGGATCAACGGCGGTCTGGGCAACGACACCATCAACGGGAGCCTCGGTAACGACACGATCGACGGTGGCGATGGCGATGACTCGCTGACTAGCAATGCCGGCAACGACACCGTCAGCGGTGGCAGCGGCATCGACAGAATCAACACGGGAGCCGGCAACGATCGTGCCCTGGGTGGTGACGGCAACGACATCATTCTGGGTGGGGATGGTAATGACACGCTGAGTGGCGAAGTCGGCAACGATTCGCTCGATGGCGGCAATAACGATGATCTCCTCACCGGGGACGACGGCAACGACACGCTGATCGGCAACAGTGGCAACGATTCATTGCTCGGTGGAATCGGCTTGGATTCGCTCAACGGTGGTGCCGGTAACGACACCGCGGATGGCGGCACCAGCAGCGACACGATTGTCGGCGGCATTGGAGATGACAAGCTCCGCGGTGGCGACGGCAATGACTCGATCACCGGTGACTCTGGCCTGGATGAACTCGTGGGAGGCGGCGGTGACGATACTCTGCTGGGCGGCGATGGCAACGACGGCATCAGCGGAGGAGACGGCAACGACATCCTGAATGGTGGAGTTGGCAACGACACGATGGTTGGCGGCGACGGCAACGACACGCTCCTGGGTGGCGACAGCAACGACATCATGCTTGGCCAAGATGGCGACGACCGCTTTGATGGCCAATCTGGCACCGACACGATTTCCACCGGAAACGGAACCGATACCGTCGTCGGCACTGGAGACGTCATCAACGAGTCCTTCGTGCTGACACCAGCGATGCTGGCGGCCTTGGACGGCATCTGATCCTTTCCGACGGATCGTAGGAAAAGCCAAAGCCCGGCGTCTCCCAAGACGCCGGGCTTTGGTGTTTCATCGCTCTGCGCAATTGAATCAAGTTCTCGCGGACCGGGAGAGGAGGGTAAAAAATGGTTGGGTAAGAGATAGGAATAAATAGAACGCGAATTCATCCATTCCTTTGCCCCCATTCCCTTGCCCAAAAGAACGCAGTGAACTGGCAAAGGAATGAGACCAGCTTCCTGCATCTGCATGAGGATGCCATGAATAATCCCGGCTACACGAATTCTTGTGTTTCTCCCGGTACGGCGATGTGCAGGTTCGGAAGTTGAAGTGCCTGCAATTCGGGAAGGATCTGGTCCTCGAATGCGAACTTCACATGGATCACATAGGCTGGAATGTCACAGGTCAGTTTCTTCAGTTCCGCGCCGAACAGTGCGGGCGTCAGGTGTGCGGCCTTTTCTGCCAGCCACTGAAATGCATTCGGAAAGCTGGCTTCCAGAAAGACAGCTTTCAATCCTGGGCACTGATTGGCCACTTCCCAAATGCGGTCGCTGGGGCCAGTATCTGAGACGAACAGAACCGCCGCGCCCGTGGCCAATTCTTCGATCATGAATCCGTATGCCGGAACCACATGCTTGAGGGCAACCGGCGTGATCCGCAGGCCCTCCACTTCCACCGGCTGTTCGTCCACCAGTTCTTTGAGGTTCAAAAACGGCGATTCCTCGCCGGACAAGCGAATCATGTCGGGCCACAAGCGGTCGTTGAACAAATCGTTGCGAAGCGTATCCAGTGTGTGAGGGTGCCCCCACACGGTCGGGCACTCCGGGCCGGGCGTGTAGACGTTGTCGATGAAAATCGGGAGCGTCACCAAATGGTCCAGGTGCGAATGCGAGAGGAAGACGTGCCGCACTCGCCGCTGCGCCGACATGGGGGACAAAAGCCCTAGAGCTCCGGCGTCGATCGCCACCACGTCGTTGATCAGGTACGTCGCCAGAATTTGATGACGATTCGATTCGCCGACGGATGAGGGGACGAAATAGATTTTCACGATGTACCTTCGGAAGAGGCGTGGTGGTCTAACTCGTTGCTATTTGGCTTGCAAGGGAATGCAACCGGCCCAATCGGAGGGAGGGTCGTAATTGTTTTGGGCGATGTAGATTAACAGATAATCTTTCACCCGGTCATGAACGGGAAGCGTCTTGAGCAATTCGTGCGTGAGAACCCACCGGCCCGCGGCGAATGCTTCCCAGGCAAATTCGTATTGAGCGATATCGTCATCGGACAGAGTGATATCGGCAATAGGGGGCAACAACTGGCTGACGACCAATTCGGTGGTCATTCCGGCCGGGCGAAATCGTCCGATCCGGCGGATGCGACCTTCGCTGGGCGGCAAATGTTGGCGTGCGTATTCGGCCGTCGCCTCATCGAGCAAGATCGGAGCGCCGAGTTGTTTCGTCATCCCTTCCAAACGCGAGCCGAGATTGACCGTCGGCCCGAAGACTCCGACTTTGATTTGTTCGGTCGTGCCGATCTTGCCCGCGATCGCCCGTCCGTGGGCTAGCCCGATTCCGACCTGAAACCCCGCCAGCGAGTGCTGCGAATTCTGCATGGCCTTGTGGAATTCTCGATGAATGTGCAGAGCGGCTCGGCAAGCGGAGAGACGATCATCGTCATGCGGTTCCGGCCAGCCCCAAAATCCAAGAGCAGCATCTCCCTGAAAGTCCGCGATAACGCCGTCGTACTTGATGATGCCACAAGTCATAACCCCTAAGGCGTCGCTCACGCGGTCCAGCAATTCACGCAGGCTCTGCTGCGCCTGCTCGGCCTTTTTAGAAAAGCCTCGTACGTCACAAAACAGGACAGTGATATCGTTCTCTTGAGGTTCCAGCTTCGTCGCGGAATCGGTTGCTCGTAATGTTTCCAGGACGGCTGGCGAGAAGAATTGGCTCAGCCCCGCTTGTTGGCGAGACAGCAACCGCACTTGCCGAATCGAGCCAATGAATTCGGTCAACAGTTCGGCGAATCGCATGTCGCCTCTGAGTTGCTCCTCTTGCAAAACGAATCCCAGCCTTTGCTGCTGCTGTCCCGACACATACAAGCACCAGCCTTGGCAGGCCTCCTCTTTGAACGGCATGCAGAAAGCCCAATCCAAGGCTCCGCTGACCGTGAACGCCGGATTCGATTCATCTTTGTCGCGCCATATGTGCAAAAATCCCTGGCCAAGTTGCAACGCCTTCAGCATCAATCGGCGACTGGGAGTAAAACGAGCAATCTCGTCACCGCGGCTGTCCCAGCGCATCAACTTGGGACGGGCGGTCATCGACAATTCGTCGAAGTACACGACCGCGGCGGCATCGGCGTTTGCGATCGCTTCCAACAACAATTGCACCATGCAGTTGGCCAAGTCCTCTTCCTGAGGAAACTGCGAGATCACCTTGGGCAACTTGGCGAGTACTTCCAGCCGGCGGTCCGCATCGTGGAAAGCGAACTTGCGCAGTTCTTCGTGGCTATACGACCGCTCTTCCGCAGGGGAAGGATCGTCGTCGTCCAGTTCCGCGACGACCAGTTGAAACGTCGTCCGGCCAATTCGAAATTGATCGCCCGCTGCCAACAGGAATTCATTGGAGTCGATGTCGTTGTGGTAGATCGGATTTCGAGCGGCATCCAGTCGCTTGACCTGCAAAGTTTTTCCGACGAGCTGCAACTCCGCATGTTCTCGAGAGATCAATGCATCCCACGGAACAGCCCAACCGTTACGCGGAGCGCGGCCCAATCGGATTACTTCGCCGTCAGGAATCGGACGTTTCCAACGCTGCATCGGCTCCGCTCCGCAAACCATCAATTCCGCCATCCGGTCATCCTCGCCTGAAAGACGCGCATCGCGCCGCGATTTGGCTGTGTTCGCCTCGCACAAAGTATCCGACGAGCGCACACAGCTTCAAGCCGCTTGCCCACAGCATTTGATCTGACACTAGTGCGTCTTCAAGACTTAGGACGCGTG
>JAYVSP010000160.1:0-2642 GCA_043775215.1 Planctomyces sp.
CGTGTGACCCTCGGTAGGCTTCCATTTTTCACCCAACCATTTTTTACCTTCGTCGTGTTTTTGTTGGGCTCCAACCACCCTTGTTGGTGGAGCGCTCGGATGCCCGCATTAGGTATCGCTGCCGACTCCGGACTTCGTCTTTTGTGAGACGAATTTGTGGCCGCACTCGCACATCGACTTGCGAACATGAACATGAGTGCCGCACTTGGGGCACGGTTTGCGCCAGGCAGAGGGAGTTGCATCCAAGGTCACGATCTTGTCGGATTTCTTGGACTTGGCCTTTTTCAGCCGTTTCTCATCGGCCTGGACTTCGGCGCACTGCGGATGGATGCCCGCCGCCGAGTAGGAGACTTGCCCGCAAACGGGACAAACCTTGCGATTGGGAGCCGAATACATCGGGCCTGGCTTCTTTTGGTTCATGGCGACCTAACTGGGTACGACTCGCAAAGTTTCAAGCATGATACCGGCCGCGGTACCCAGATTCCATCCGCTGAATTCCGACTTCAGAGAACTCCGAGCGTCCAGCCATTCCGCTGCCGCACAATCCGCAAGTTGATATGACACTAACCCACCGCGCCGGGATACTGCAAGGAGGAACACGTCTCAACTTTGATGCGCCCGCCAAAGGTCCGGTTTGACGTGGGGCAGGTTTTCAACCTGCCTGCGTTTCACAGCAGTTCGGGCAGGTTAAAACTTTGCCCCACGACTTTTGGCGGGTGTCTCAACTTTGACAGATAATGCTGATCGAATCTGGTCACTATTCGTCGCGTTGCAGCAGTCCTCGGCGAAATGTTTGGCACGACATTCCGCCGCGTGAGTCGATTTCAAAACTGATCGCGCCGTCGTCGTTGGTGCTGAGCAGTCGGACTTCGGGACCGAAACGGGGTTGTAATGTGGAGAGCTTGACGCGTTTGTCGCCGCTCACGATCAGCCAGGTGGGCCGCGCCCAGCGTGCGAGATCGGTGGTGTTCGCACCCAGACTGCCGTGATGCGGCGAGAGCAATACGTCCGCATGAACGGGCGGCGATTGCAGCAGGCTTCGTAGCCCGTCCTGCTCTAAGTCGCCCGTCAATAAGATCCGTCGGCCGCAATATTCGATCGACAACACGATGCTGTTCGCATTGTCTGGCGACAGCTTTATGTTTGCCGTCGGATGAAGAATGCGGCAGAAGACTTCGTCGTCCAACCGTAGCGAGTCCCCGTGCCAGATCAGTTTCACGGGAACATCACAGTGCCGCGAACACGAAAGGACGTCGCGAACGGCCGGCTGATGCCAGTCCACAAACTGCGGCGAGATGAAGACTCGGCCCACGGGAATCGTCCGCAGCAAGCCGGGGACTCCGTTGACGTGATCGGTGTCGGCGTGCGAAAGTATGATTCCGTCCAGTCGACTGAATCCGCGATGCCACAATGCTTGCTGGACAACATCCGTCGCGCGACGAACGTTTCCCATCGAACCGCCATCGTACAGCAATGTCCGGCCCGAAGGCGTTTCGATCAATACCGCCAAGCCGTGTCCGACCGCCAGCACCGTGCATCGCAGCGACTGAGGCTCACGCGGCAACAGCGGCAACGATAATCCCACGGCCGTCCACAGCCATAGAGCCTTCCAGCCAAGATGCTTTCGCAGCGATCGGCTGGGCCACAAAAACATTGTTGTCAGCAATACGGCCGTTCCGATCAACCACCAAATCGGTGGAGTCGGCACGTATTGATGCCCACACGTAAACCCGGCCGCCGTGTGGACGATTCCCAGCATCAATCGCAATGACGGCTCGAACATCAGCGAGACCCATTGCGCCAGCACCGGACTCAACAGTCCGACCAACAACAACAGATATCCCAAGCACAAAGTGATGCTGGCAACTGGCAACAGCGGAATGTTGGCCAGCACGCCGACCGGCGACACCAGGTGAAATCGGCTGGCGATCAGCGGAGCGGTAAATAGCCAGATGAAAATCGTCAGCACCGTGGCTTCGCGCGATGCGGACACGCTAGAACGCAGCAGCTTGCCCCACCATGTTTTCAGCCACGGATGCAACATTTCCAGGGGAAGCGCCGGCGGTTTGCTGACGTCGGTCACTGTATTCGATGTTTTCGCGGCATCCCCCAGTTGGGTCGCCTCGTTCGCCGAGTGTCGCGGCCGGCTGACGTGCCACAGAATCACCGCGACCGCCAGGAACGACAGATGTGCCCCGACGTTGAATGCGTCAGTCGGATTCCAGAGCAGCACGCCCAAGCCGGTGACCGCCAGCAAATTCGCCGCGTGAATCGGTCGATCCCACGGCCAACCCACGGCGGCGAGAAAGACCAACAACGCCGCTCGCACAACCGGCGGTCCGGCCTCGGTGATCGCCGTGTATCCGCCGACAAGACCCAAGATCGCGACAGCCGTCACTCCGCGAGAGACATTCAACAGCCGACAGATGCCGCTGACAAACATCGCCAGGATCGCGACGTTCAATCCCGAAATCGCCAGCACGTGCATCGTGCCGCTCTCGACGAACGCCTCACGCTGTTCGGGACTCATCCGCGTTCGACTTCCGAGCAACAGTGCGACCGCGATCGGAGTCGTATCGGCATTCAGATTCTCTCGCAGAAGCGACTCGCACCGGTCACGCGTGTCGGCTTGAAGCCGCTTT
>JAYVSP010000161.1:0-4807 GCA_043775215.1 Planctomyces sp.
CTCGATTCTAATTGGCCTCGTTCGCTGTCCTGATCCGTGTTCAATCCGTGTTTCATCCGTGGCTTGAAAACTGGCCTCCCCGGAACACCGGAAGAGCCATAGGAATTATGGGACTCATCGGACTTATGAATTCACCTGCGTCCACATGCACGTGAGAGGGACACTCATGAAACTCGGACTGATCAATTCTGCCTGGGCGCAAGCCGGCCGCGAGACAGCTTGGGGGATTCGCAAGACGAAAGACCTCGGGTTCGATTCGATCGACATCTTCACCGATCCGCTCGACATCGACGTCCGCGAGCGAAAGCTCATCAAACGTGAGTGCGATCAAGCCGGTTTGCCGATCGTTTCGATCTGCTGCGTGGCGGTCGGACTTATCGACTTCAATCCGAGTGTTCAGCGGTTTCATGTCGAGCGTGTGAAGCAATTCCTCGACTTGGCATACGAGTTAGAAGCTCGGAACGTGTTGTTGGTTCTCGGCGAGTACATCTGGAATCGCGAAGTCATCCCTCCCGCCGAGCAATGGTCGACCGGCGTCCGCACGTGTCGGCAACTGGCCGAGTACGCTGAACCGCTCGGAGTGCAGATCGCTCTCGAGTTGGAACCATTTCCTCTGTCGCTGTTGAACAATGTCGAGCGGATGGTTCGCTTCATCGACGACGTGAACCACCCGGCTCTGCAAGCGAACATCGACGTTTCGCACTTGTGCTTGGCGAACGTCGCGCCGGAAGAATTGCGGCGGCTGAAAGGCAAAGCCATTCATGTCCATATCTCCGATTGCGACGGCAAAATTCATGGCGACTTGCCTCCCGGCCGTGGAGTCGTTGACTTCCTGCCGTATTTGCGCGAGATCAAAGCACTCGGTATCGACGGCGCGGTCTCGATCGAACTGGAGTACTCGCCCGACCCCGCCCGCATTGAGGACTGGGTCCGCGAAGCATACTCGGCCACCGATCGGCTGATGCAGGAAGTGGGTTTGCGCGGATAGACTGCCGACAGGATATCCTTCAGCAGCCAGAAAGCTCATCATGCCTTCGCCGTTTCCCGGAGTGGATCGATTGTGCCTACCTCGCCGCGAATTGTTGCGACGTTGCGGTACGGGCTTGGGAATGCTCGGGCTTGCGCGGTTGCTGTCGGAACAGACGGGTCAGGCGACAGAGAACATCACGCCGCTGGGTCCAAAGCGCCCGCACTTCGACGCGCGGGCGAAGCATGTCGTGCATCTCTTCATGAATGGCGGGCCGTCGCACGTCGATACGTTCGATCCGAAGCCGAAGCTCAGTGAATGGCATGGGAAGCCGCTGCCGGCGGGCAATTTGCGGACGGAGCGCAAGACGGGAGCGGCCATGCGTTCGCCGTTCGAGTTTCGGCGATACGGCAAATCGGGGATCGAGGTCAGCGATCTGTTCTGGCAAACGGCACTGCACCACATCGACGACATCGCGGTCATTCGCTCAATGTATGCCGACGTGCCGAATCACGAACCGTCACTGATGCTGATGAACTGTGGCGACGGCCGGCTGCCCAGACCCAGCTTCGGCTCGTGGGTCACCTATGGCTTAGGCTCGGAAAATCAGAACCTGCCGGGGTTCATCGCGATGTGTCCGGGTGGATATCCGATCGTCTCGACGCAGAATTGGCGATCGGCGTTCTTGCCGGGAGCCTATCAAGGGACGTACCTCGACACGCAACACACGCAAGTCGACAAGCTGATCGCCAACATTCGCAATTCGCGATTGTCGCTGGACGAGCAGCGCCGGCAATTGAACTTTGTCCGAAAACTCAACGACGAGCATGCTCGGCAGCGTGCTGAAGACGGAGCTCTGGAGGCTCGTATTCAGTCATTTGAGTTGGCCTTCCGGATGCAGACTGAAGCGGCGGAAGTGTTCGATATCTCGAAAGAGCCGGAAACTATCCGGCGGTTGTACGGCGACGGGACACACGGTCGGCAGTTGCTGATTGCTCGGCGGTTGATCGAGCGGGGTGTCCGTTTCGTCCAGATTTGGAGCGGCGCGGGACAGCCTTGGGACAATCACGATGGTTTGGAAGCTCAGCACAAGAAGCTCGCCGCCGACTGGGACGGGCCGATCGCGGCGTTTCTGACGGACCTCAAGCAGCGCGGCCTGTTCGACGAAACGCTGATCCAGTGGGGCGGTGAGTTCGGCCGCACGCCGGTCGCAGAACTTCCCGCGTTGAACGGGCGAGACCACAACCACTACGGCTTCACTTGCTGGCTGGCTGGCGGCGGCATTCGAGGCGGACAGACCTACGGAGCGACCGACGAGTTTGGCTTTCAAGCGATCGAGAATCCGGTCCACGTTCACGACCTGCATGCGACGATGCTGCGGTTGCTCGGCTTCGATCATGAACGCCTGACGTACCGCTACGCCGGCCGCGACTTCCGGCTGACGGACGTGCATGGCCGCGTGATTCAAGAATTGCTGGCCTGATCGCGCTGCTAAATCACCGTGCATGATTCGTGTCGATCCGATTTGATCAGCCGGAACGCGCTGGCCCGAATTATTCACGAGTCTGCCCCGTGTCGAACAGGGTGCAGAATTCAAGCCTGAAGCGCAAGCGAAGCAGACCTGTTCGCCCGGCTTCATTTGCGCTTATTGAAGTTGCGCAGTTTATTGAACGACATATCAGTCAAACCGTTGGGAGAAAGTCAGCCCTTTTTTCTTGGATTGACTTTTTCCGTGGGGGCTTCCGATCCGTGTGCGTGCGGTTCGCGTTTATGGATTATTAACGCGAACCACAAGCACACGGATAGGAAGCCCACACGGATGAGGAACAAGAGCCCGTCGACCCGGACCCTGGTATCCGGAAAGCGGCAGTCAAGGAGCTAAAGCCTACGCCAGAAAAACCAAGGAACGCTTCACCGAAGCGGATTGAAGAAGAACGGTGATGAGAAGTGGGTGCATTCGAGCTACCCGGGGTGGGTACGTTTCCAACGATGCCTCTCGGGTGTCGCCGTTGCAGTCGTGCGTTCCAAGGACCAAGCAAGTGAATGGCAGTTGTTAAGCTCATTCGTTGGCTTCCTCGATCGACACTTCCGCGATCAGATTTCCACGATCACCATGTCCTACGAAACGGACGAGTAATCGAAGTGCGTTCCTGAACATCGACTGCGATCCCGGTTCGGTCGACGCTCGGTTGGCATGACTTCCTAGGCTCGCCAATCGGTCATTTGGTCGAGCGGATACGTTGGGCGCGGGATTCGTCGCCATTGGAATGCGGTCAGGTCGGATTGCGTTGTGCCGGGGGAATCAACTCGGATCAAGCCGCTGCGCCAGCGAGCGAAGAACTGAAAGTTGCTGGCGGTTTTGACCACGACCATTTTGGCGTCCGCGATGTCCAAGCCGAGATGCGTGTAAAGGACAGGATGATTGATCGCGAAGCTGCGGTGGTCGAGGAGTGCGATACGGATTGAGCCGACTGCCAGCAGCGCGGTCCGTTTCAGATCACAGATGCCTCGATCGAGCAGATCGACAATGAAGCCGTGCGAGACCGCAGCCACGCGACCGGTGACTCGGACGGGCTGACTGAAAACGTGGTCGAGCTTGCCGCCAAGATCGACGGTGATTTCCGCGCCGACTCCAGCAGCAATCGCACTGTTCAACGCGGCGGGATCAACCATCGGGACGAGAGCCAGACTCGTAATTTGTTGTTCGAGCATCGCTTTCAGAATGCAGGTGCTGTCGCCGGGAGCTCCGCCGTACACTGAATCGCCGGTGTCCGAGAGGATGATCAATCCACGCTCGGCCGCGTCGGCTTGACGAACCGCTTCGGCCGGTGCAACTCGTTCGGAGCGCCAGAACTCTTCTCGCAGGCTCCAGGCTTTGTTGGCCATCTCGGCCGCGAGCGAGTCGGCCAGTTTCGGATCATTGTCGGTGTGGACGACGACCGACCAGCCTCCTTCGGCGACGTCCAACCACGGCTGCATCGGATACGGCGAAACGTCGAGCACTCCTGGCCGCTGTTCCATTTCGCGAGCCAAATCGAACCACACTTTCATCGGTCCCGCCGACGTCAAGAACTGATCCTGCGGCGTGATCATCGGAATCTTTCGCCACGCGACCGTCGGCCGAATTTTTCCCGGCAACATCTGAAACAACAACCGCGCCACTTTGCGGCCGGTCGCCGGCGGATCGTGCGGCTGAGT
The DNA here is from genome assembly GCA_043775215.1 of Planctomyces sp. Lineage (GTDB taxonomy): Bacteria > Planctomycetota > Planctomycetia > Planctomycetales > Planctomycetaceae > SXKJ01. Next base: position 4,166 of record JAYVSP010000161.1, read on the forward strand.
TTCGTGCCCGACCAACAAATCTGCGTGATCAACCATTCGCCGCGTGATGTTGGCGTGATGATCGAACGCCACGACGATCGGAATGTCGGAGCCAACGATCTCGCGAGTCGCGTGCAACACATGGCCTTCCACATCGTCGTCGTTTTGCGAAGCCCCCGCGCCGTGCAGCGATAAGAACACGGCATCGACCGGAAGCGACTGCTTCAATCCCGTCACCAATCGCTCGGTGAGAAAATCGAGCGTCTCCGCCGTGATCGTTCCGCCGGCACTCCCCCACGCTCGAACGATCGGCAGCAGATCCACAGGCTCGCGCTGTTCGGCCGCGACCTCCAGGAAACCGCCGATCGGTCCGACTCCGCGCATCCGCTCCAGAATCTCAGCGCCAAAGTACAGACCATACGCTTCAAAGTCTTTTCGATCAGCCACTATCGGACTGAACGAGTCTGTTTCTTGGGCAATCTCGGCGAACGCGATCCGCATGTTTTGTTTCTCCAGTGCGGGTGTTTTAAGCACGAACGACAAATCAGCCGGAACGCGCTAGCGCAATGGCACTTACTTTAGGTAGCCACGGTCGCCAGACCGTGGGATTTCGACGGCAAATGTGTTGTGCCCACGCTCTGGCGAGCGTGGCTACGAAGTAAA